>CAZAAF010000156.1:0-8954 GCA_964482575.1 uncultured Verrucomicrobiota bacterium
TTGCCGATCGACAGCGGGTTGTTTTTGTGCGCCAGTATGAATTGTTTGACCGTGCTGGACTCTATGGCGAGGGGGACCGGGATTATGCGGACAATGCGGCCCGCTACCTGTTCTTCTCAAAGGCGGTGGCCGCCAGCATCCCGGCGCTGCGATTTGTGCCGGACGTGCTGCATGCCCATGACTGGCAGGCGGCCTTTGTGCCCTTGTGGTGGTCCCGGACGCTGGCACCGGCGTGGCGGCTCCGAACTGTGTTTACAATTCACAACCTGGCCTATCAGGGCTTGTTTCCGTCGGACCAATTTGCGCTGACGAATCTTCCGCCCGAGTATTTTGGGGTGAAGGGGCTGGAATTCCACGGACAGCTCAATTTAATGAAGGCGGGATTGTTGTACAGTGACGTGCTGACAACCGTCAGCCGGCATTATGCCGAGGAAATTCAAACCCAGGAGTATGGGTGCGGACTCGAAGGGCTCTTGCGGGCGAGTCGTCACAAGCTTCACGGCGTACTCAATGGTGCGGATTATGACACATGGAATCCACGGACGGATTCCCATATTGCGGCGAACTACGACAGTCACAGCCTTGCGAACAAGGTCGCCTGCAAGCGCGCGTTGCTCGAAGCCTTGAAGCTGCCGGTTGAGCGGGCGTGGGCCCCGCTGATTGGCATGGTGTCGCGCATCGTCGAGCAAAAAGGGCATCACCTTGTCGCCGAAGCCATTCCGCAAATGGTGACGATGGGTGCGACCCTGGCCATTTTGGGATCAGGCGATGCCAAGTTGGAAAGGCAATTGCAGGAACTGGCACGGCGTTATCCGACGCGCGTTGCGGTGCGGCTTGGCTTTGACGAGGCTCTGGCGCATCAGGTGGAGGCGGGGTCGGATATGTTTCTGATGCCATCGCAGTTTGAACCCTGCGGTTTGAATCAGATCTACTCGTTGCGTTATGGCACGGTGCCGATTGTGCACGCCACGGGTGGGCTGGCGGATACAGTGCTGGCCTACAATCCAGGCAAGCAGACGGGCAACGGATTCTTGTTCCACACGTTCACCACGGAATCGTTGCTTGCGGCCGTTGCCCGTGCCTTGGAGACCTTCCGGCAGCGCCAGCACTGGGTTCATGTTGTCCAAAATGCAATGGCCTGCGATTTTTCCTCCCGGAAGAGCGCCCTGCAATATCTAAGCTTGTATCAGATGCCGTAAAGGAGAGAATAAGGTCATGCCAGAACTACGTCAGGATCTTGTGACGGAACGATGGGTCATCATCGCTACCGAGCGTGCGCGCCGACCAACAGAGACCCGGAGCGAGCCTGTCAAGAGCGACGACTCCAATTGCCCTTTTTGTGGTGGCCACGAAGCGCAAACCCCGCCGGAGATCTGGGTGGCGCGTTCGAAGGGCGGGCCGAATCAGCCCGGGTGGAATGTTCGCGTGGTGGCCAATAGGTTTCCAGCGCTACGCGTGGAGGGACAGATCGACCGCGAAGGCGAGGGGATCTATGACCGCATGAATGGAATTGGCGCTCACGAAGTCATCATTGAGACACCGAACCATGCGACTGAGCTGGAGGATCAGCCGGTTGAGGGAATCGCGACGGTCATGACCGCGTGCAAGGAGCGGATGCTCGATCTGCTTCGCGATGAACGGTTGCGCTATATTCTAATGTTCAAGAATGTTGGTCGTCAGGCAGGGGCCTCCCTCAGTCATCCGCACGGCCAGATCATTGCGACGCCGATCACGCCGTCGCGTGTCAAACGGAAGCTTGAAGGCTCACGCGATTATTTCCTGCGGAAGGAACGGTGCGTGTTTCATGACATCCTTCGTCAAGAACAACGGGATGGCCGGCGAACCGTTTACGAAAATGGCGGCTTCTTGTCCTTCTGTCCCTATGCCTCCCGATTTCCTTTTGAATTGTGCATTTTACCAAAGCGGCAGGTTGCCGATTATCACGCGATTACCGGCGAGGAAATCACGCAGCTTGCGGATGCGATGAAGGTTACGCTCAAGAAACTGGCGATGGCGTTGAACCGGCCACAGTACAATCTCATCTTGCACACCGCCCCGGCACGCCGTACACGACGGCGCGATTACTGGGACACGTTGGATATGGATTTTCGCTGGCATATTGAGATCCTGCCCCGCCTGTCGGAACCGGCGGGCTTTGAGTGGGGCACGGGATTTTATATCAATCCGACGCCTCCCGAAGAGAGCGCCCAGTACTTGCGTGAATTGACAATCTGAGATGCCGTGTTCGTGTTCGGCCTGTCCCAGTACGAATGAAACGGTTTCGCATCATTGCCGGAGTGACGATGATCCTGGCGTTGCTGGGGCTGATTGCCCATCAGCACGACGGCGATGATTGTCAGGACGATTGCCCGGCAGCGGCATGGCACAGCGGAGCAGTCCATTGTGACGCGCCAAAAGTGGTGACACCCAGCCTGCCTGAACAGGTTGTGGAGATTGTTGCCCCAATCGTCAATCCTATCGCCGCCGAAGCGGAACAGTTGTTCCGGCCCCGCGGTCCTCCCTCCGTACTCTCCTAGTCCCTGTCACGCAGCACGCCTGCCTCTTTGGGCAGACGGGGTGTTGTGACCTCTAAACGCAGCGCTTTGCTCGCGCTGTTACAAACTGCGTATGCGCAGTGAAAGGAGAGAATCGTGAGAGTTGTTTTAACAGGTGTTTGCCTAATTTCAGTCATGGCGGCTTCACTGGATGCCACCGAAACCGGTTTTGATCCGCAAGTGGTCATGAAGCAGCTTCAGGAGCTGCGAGAAACACAACAGAAGCTGCAACAAACAATCGTCAACCAACAGAAGGCCATCGATGCGCTGCAAAAGCTGGTGGAAGGTGCCACGATGGCGTCCCGACCGGCGCCGCAGCCAACAGGAGAGGGGAGGGGCGCAACGCCTCCTCCAGCGGTTTCGGTTGTTGGTCCAAGCGGTACCCCGGAGACAGCCGCGGCCGCTGCTTTGGACACCGGACGGATCAAAGAACTGGAACGGAAGGTCAGTGAATTAGCCGAATCGTCGAAGAAAACCTTCCCGGGTCAGTTCAACCCGGCAATCGGATTGGTGAGCGATACGATCTTCTCCTTCGATTCAAACGGGAACAACACCACGGGCAGTGAACGGCCTGGCGGGTTTGATGTATTCCAACGGTCTGTGGAGTTGAACCTGTCCGCGTCGGTGGATCCGTTTGCACGCGGGTACGCGGTCATCAATGGATCCGCAGACGCGCAGACGGGGAATGCGAACATGGACGTGGAGGAGGCAGCGCTGATTACCACCTCGTTGCCTTGGGGACTGACTGCACAAAGCGGCCGGTTCTTTGCTGAGTTTGGACGGGAGGGGTACATCCACGATCATGAATTACCAACGGTCAACCGCCCTCTGGTGCTGGGTCGTTACATTGGTGGGGAGACGAAGACCGATGGCCTCCAGGTGAACTGGCTTCTGCCGACGGAGCATTACGTGAGCCTGACGGTTGGTGTCGGCGACCAGATGGGCGACAAGCTTGCCAACCCCGGGGTGTATCGCGAGGTCGGCTGACTGACATACTGGGCGCGCGCATCGACATCGTTTACGTTGACCCCCAATCTGACGCTGGAGACCGGGCTCTCAGCCATGACCACGCCTCGCGAGCAGGATCGCGGCGGGCCGATTCTGGATCCCAATGGCATCAGCACGGCGACGGAAAAAGAGCGGCGCGTGGGCGGCGTGGATGTGACGCTGAGCTATCAGCCATTGGAGAATGCGCAGTTTTCGGGCTTCATGTGGCGAACCGAGGTCTTACGCAATTCGTCCCGGTTTCAATTCGACCCGGACGGCACGCCCGACTCGTGGGATGAAACAACACGGTTTGAGGACTCGATCGGTCTCTATTCGGTAGCGACCGCGAAACTATCCCGGACGTGGAGCGTGGGCTTTGAGTTTGATTACTTGCAGAATCCAGAGAACCACCACGATGAGACGTTCTCGTATTCACCCTTCATCGCCTGGTCTCCCAGTCACTTCCAGCAGTTGCGCCTGCAATACACCCACTCGTATCGAGCCGGGTCTTTGCTGCAAGGCGATGATGCCGTGTATTTGCAATGGGTTTGGATCATTGGTTCACACTCACACGGATGGAGTTCGCGCTAATCCCAAAGGATAAAATTACCTGACATGAATACCAAAACACGGATTCTCCGTTCGCTTCTCATGACCTTGTTCGCGTTGACGTTGTCGGCGCGCGCGGCTGAAAAAATCCGCATCGTCACTTCCTATACCGACCTGGCTGAGTTTGCACGCGCCATCGGCGGCGATCAGGTGCAGGTCCAAAGCCTCTGTACCGGTATTGAGGATACTCATGGCGTGCCGATGCGGCCAAGTTTCCTGCCGCTGCTGCATCGCGCTGACATGTTGATCCTCATGGGGCTGGAAAACGAGCATGCATATGTGCCCGCCTTGCTCGATGTTTCCAAGAACGCGAAGATCATGAAAGGGGCCGACGGCTATGTGGACTGTTCGGTTAATATTGCGCCTCTTGAAGTACCGCGCACGCTGGACCGCGCGGAGGGCGACGTACATCCCGGAGGCAACCCGCATTATAATCTGGACCCGGTGTTAGTGCGGACAATTCTGCAGAATATCCTCGGCGCGATGGTAAATTGCGAGCCCGCACACAAGGCGGAGTTTGAGAAGAACTGCAATGCCTATCAAGCAAAGCTCGATGCCAAGATGGTTGAGTGGCAACAACTGGCGCAGACACTGAAGGGGGTGAAATTCATCTCCTACCACCACCACTGGCCATATT
Source organism: uncultured Verrucomicrobiota bacterium (assembly GCA_964482575.1). Taxonomy (GTDB): domain Bacteria; phylum Verrucomicrobiota; class Verrucomicrobiia; order CAIQCK01; family CAIQCK01; genus CAIQCK01. Next base: position 4,789 of record CAZAAF010000156.1, read on the forward strand.
TCGCAAACCGTTTCGGCTTGCAGTACGCGGGCACGATTGAAATCAAGGCCGGGATTGACGCTACACCCCGCCACGTTAATGAGTTGATAGCAATGATGAGAAAGGAAAACGTGAGGATTGTTGTGCGCGAACCGTTCTTTCCGGAGAAACTGCCCAGGGAGGTCGCTTCCCGAACGGACGCGGAACTAATCAAGTTGCCGATCATGGTTGGTGGAGTGCCGGAAGCAACGAGTTATATGGCGATGATGGATTACATCCTTCACAGTTTCGTGAACGCGGTCGAGAAAACGCGTACCCGCGTGTCCCGCTGAGATCATGAACGACGCACTCATCCAACTGGAAGACATGTCCGTCGGTTACGGCGGCAACGCAGTATTGGCGGGTCTCTCTTTGAAAATCCGGCGCGGCAGTTTCACGGCATTGCTTGGGGCCAACGGCTCGGGCAAGTCCACGTTGTTCAAGACGTTGCTGGGTTTGATTCCACCACTGAGAGGACGAATGACGGTTGGGACGGTGGACGGTCGCCCGGCGACGTTCGGATTCGTTCCACAACAGGAAGCGTTCGATCCGGTATACATGTTTTCCGCCTTCGAGGTGGCGCTCATGGGGGTCTATGGCCGGATTGGAGCGGGGCATTTCGTGCCGGCGGCGGAAAAGGAGCGCGTTCGTGAGTGTTTGCGCGCAACCGGTGCCGACGAGTTCGCCAAGCGCCCTTTTGCCGAACTTTCCGGGGGGCAGAAGCAGAGGGTCCTGATAGCGCGTGCCCTGGCGACACAACCCGATGCGTTGTTGCTGGACGAACCGACGGCGGGGGTGGATCTCGCAGCCACCCAGGTCGTGATGAGTCTGGTGAACCGTCTGCATCGTGAACAGGGCTTTACTGTCATCCTGGTGACGCACGATTTGCATATTGTTCGCGAACATGCCGAACATGTCATCTGGTTGCACCAGGGCGAAGAGCGCGTTGGCACGGTGGCGGAGTTGTTAAGCCCAAGCCGGCTGGCCGAAATCATGGAAATGGAGTTTCGATAAATGGAAACGATCCAAACCATCTTCGATCCCAATTTCCTGCTTCGGTACGCCGTTTACGCCAATCTGCTTGTGGGTCTCGGCTGTCCTTTGGTGGGAGTGTTCCTGGTGGTGCGTCGGTTGATCTTCATGGGCGTGGCGTTGCCACAGATATCCTCCACAGGCGTGGCTGTGGCATTGTCGCTGCCGATGTGGCTGGGATGGGAACACGCCGCGCATCAAGGCGAACGCGGACACGGATTTGCGATCGCTGGCTCGGTCATCGCGTCGTTGCTGGCAATCCTGACGCTGGCCTTTCTGGAACGACGGCAACGCGGTTTGCCCGAGGGACGGCTTGGAACAGCTTATGCTGTGGCCACCGCGGCCAGCATCCTGCTTTTGTCCAAGAACGCCATTGCCGAGCTCGGCTGGATTGATCTTCTCAAGGGCGAGATCATCACCATTTCCGGTCTGGATATGGTTGCGACGCTGACGACATTCTGTCTCGTGCTTGCGACGTTCTGGTTCTTCCATAAAGAACTGCTGTTGGTTTCCTTTGATCGCGCGCTGGCGATTACGCTTCGGAAGAACGTGTTCATCTGGGACTTGACGTTGTATCTTTTGATCGGATTGACCGTTTCCTCGGCGGTCCTGTCGGTTGGACCGCTGGTGGCTTTCGGGTTTCTGGTCATTCCGGTGCTTACCGCCCGGCTGCTGGCCGTCAACATGCGGCAGTTTTTCGTTGGGTCCTCGCTGATTGGCGGCGCAACAGCGCTGGCAGGTTTTTGCATTGCCTACCGGTACGATTATCCCGTGGGGCCAACGGATGTGGTGATATCCGGCGTGGTCTATGTGAGTGTGTTTCTCGGACAGCAATTGGTTGACTTGGTCCGAGGCCAACGGCGCAGAGGCCGACAATGTGGACTCTAGAGTTCAGGGCGGACACTTGCTTTTGCGGAACGTTGCGCCTACAGTGGCCACGTTAAAATCGGTAATCAACGAAGGAGCTTTTGGATGAAAGGCAACGCCAAGATCATCACGACACTGAACCTGCTGCTGGCTGACGAGTTGACCGCCATCAGCGAGTACATGGTGCATTCAGAGATGTGCGCGAACTGGGGTTACGAGCGGTTGCACAAGGCCACGGAGAAGCGTGCCATTGATGAGATGAAACACGCCGAGAAACTGATCGGACGGATTCTGTTCCTGGAGGGGACGCCGGTGGTTCACCAGCTCAACAAGATGAAGATAGGAGCGGACGTTCCGGCGCAACTCGAGGACGACCGCCTGGCGGAGGTTGGCGCCATCAAGGCGTATAACGATGCCATTGCCCAGGCCGCGGAATTGGGTGACAACGGAACACGCGAGTTGTTCGAGGACATTCTCAAAGACGAGGAAGACCATATTGACTGGCTTGAGGCACAGTCGGATCAGATCAAGCAAATGGGATTGCCGGCTTATTTGGCCGAGCAGTTGCGCGCATAACCTGATTTAGATGGAGCAGGGCAGGGATGCTGGCCGGGTCCCTGTGTCGGTGGACGCTGGACTTTTTAGAGTCGCGGCAGCTACTATTCCAACTTCTATGCCACTACACGTTGCCTTCTTCTGGCACATGCACCAGCCGGATTATGTGGATCCGGACCGGCGCACGGCCATGCTGCCGTGGGTCCGTCTGCACGCGGCCAAGGGGTACTACGACATGGCGCGGCTGGCCAAGGAATTTCCCGCCGTGCCGCTGACGTTCAACCTGACGCCCGTGTTGGTCAAGCAGATGCTGGAACTGCAACGCGGCGAGGTGCAGGACGCCTGGCTGGAGCTTTCTCGCGCGCCGGCGGACCGCCTGACTTCGGAACAGCAGTATGAATTGCTGCGGCATTTCTTCAGCCTGTCGCACCAGAACATGTTGCAGCCGTATCCACGGTATGCGGAGTTGTGGCAAATGCGCGGGCCGGAGAACCGCCGGGAATCGCTGGAGGAAGCGGCTCGCCATTTTCTGGCTGCGGATTGGCGGGATTTGCAGGTATGGTTCAACCTCGCGTGGTGCGGGTACTTTGCCGTACGGGATATCCCGGAACTGGCGACCTTGCGCCGCAAGGGGCGCAATTTCACGGAAGCGGACAAGAAATTCGTTCTCGACACGCATCTGGAGTTGTTGCGGCGTTCGCTGGCCGAATACCGGGAACTGAACATGGCGGGCCGCATCGAGGTCACGGCCAGCCCATTCTATCATCCCATCATGCCGCTGGTGTACAACACCGACTTTACACGGCGCTGCATGCCGGACACGCCGCTGCCGACAACCTTTTCGTTCCCGGACGACGTACGCGAACACCTGGAGCGGGCGGCAGCATTTCACGAGGAAGTGTTCGGGAAACGTCCAACGGGTTTATGGCCTTCGGAAGGTTCAGTCTGCCCGGAACTGGCGCCGCTCGTGCGGGCGGCCGGCTTCGAGTGGATGGCCACGGATGAGGAGATTCTGTTCAAGTCGTTGCAGATGATGCGTGGCAACCGCACGTCCGTGCAGCGCGAGGAGTTGTTCCGGGCCTACCGGATGCAGCATGGCGATGCCAGCGTTGGAATGTGTTTCCGCGATCGCGGGCTTTCGGATTTCATCGGATTCACGGCGGCGCGGCAACGGCCGGAGGATGCTGCGCGGTATTTGATCGAGTCGCTGGGGGCGATCGCCATGCGGGCGCTGGAACCGGAAGCACTGGCGGTGGTGCTGTTGGACGGAGAGAACGCCTGGGAATCGTTCCCGGATGGCGGCGAGACGTTCCTGCGCAATCTTTACAGCGCGCTGGCCAATGACCGTCGGTTCAAGCCGGTGACTCTGACCGAGTATTTCCGCCAGCATCCGCCGAAGACAGAACTGACGCAACTCTTTACGGGGTCGTGGATTTACGCCAACTTCGACATCTGGATCGGAGATCAGGAGGAGAACCGGGCTTGGGATATGCTGCGTGAGGCCCGGCTCGTTTATTCGCAGGTAAAGGATTCGTTGCCAGAGGCCGAGCGAAAAGCGGCCATGCAGTCGTTGCTGGCGGCTGAAGGTAGCGACTGGTTCTGGTGGTATGGGCCGGAGTTCCAAATCGAGGATAAACCGCTTATTGTCGACTTGTTCCGGAGGCATATCAGATGCGCCTATAGAGCCATGGGCC
>CAZAAF010000157.1:0-8945 GCA_964482575.1 uncultured Verrucomicrobiota bacterium
CCCGCTGCCCGAGGCGCAGGTGGACCGCTTCATGCTCAAGATCCAGATCACCTATCCCTCCAAACAGGAGGAGCGGCAGATCCTCGACGCCCGCGCGTCCACGGGGGCGGCGGTGGAACTCAAACCGGTCATCGGTCCGCAGGACATCCTCCGCGCCCGCAAGGTGGTGGACCAGATTTACATGGACGAGAAGGTGAAGAACTACGTCGTGGACATCGTCCAGGCCACGCGCGACCCGAAGGCGTACAAGATCGATGCCGCCGGGCTGATCGAGTTCGGCGCCTCGCCACGCGCGACGATCAACCTGACGCTGGCCGCCAAGGCATGCGCGTTCCTCCAGGGCCGCGGTTACGTCACCCCGCAGGACATCAAGAGCATCGGCATGGACGTGTTGCGCCACCGCATCATCCCGACCTACGAAGCCGAGGCCGAGGACGTGACGAGCGAGGTTTTGGTCAAACGCATCTTCGACGAAGTGCCGGTGCCGTGAGGCAGCACACCGTGAAACGTGAGCGGCCAAAAGGGGACGATGCAACGATGAATTATGAAGAGTGGCTCAAGAGCGTGCCGGCGAGCATCGCAGGCGATTCCCTTCGCGAATCCGTTGCAACTTACGTCACCAATGACGACGCATCCATTTGCACGAGCTTCGATCCGGCGATGACTCCTTTGCTTCAGCAAGTTCCCATGTCCGAGCTTCCGTCACCGGTTTAAACCCGCGACTCCATTTTACGTTTTACGCTTTCACGTTTTACTCATGCTCCCCCGCGACGTCATCCAGAAGATCAAGCAGATCGAGATCAGCACCAGCCGTACGGTCAACGACGTACTCGGCGGGCAGTATCACAGCGTCTTCAAGGGCCGCGGCATGGAGTTCAGCGAGGTCCGCGAATACCAGCCCGGCGACGACATCCGCACGATCGACTGGAACGTGACGGCCCGCACGGGCCATCCGTTCATCAAAAAGTTCACCGAGGAACGCGAACTGACGGTGATGTTGATGGTGGACGTCAGCGGCTCGGAAATCTTCGGCAGCGTGCGCCAGCTCAAGAATGAACTGGCTGCCGAGGTCGCCGCGGTGCTGGCCTTCTCGGCCATCCGCAACAACGACAAGGTCGGCCTGATAATGTTCAGCGACGCCATCGAACTGTTCGTGCCGCCGAAGAAGGGCAAGACCCACGTCCTGCGCGTCATCCGCGAGATTCTATACTTCACGCCGAAGGGCCGCCGCACCGACATTCCGGCGGCGCTGCGGTTTCTCGACCAGATCACGACGCACCGGAGCGTGACGTTCCTGGTGTCGGACTTCATCGCCGACAACTACGCGAAGATGTTGCGGGTGGCCAACCAGCGGCATGACCTGGTGGCGGTGGCCATCACCGATCCGCGGGAGATCGAGATGCCCGGCATCGGCATCGTGGAACTGGAGGATGCCGAGACCGGCAGCCGCCTGCTGCTGGATACGTCGCACGCGCCGACCCGGCAGCGCTTCCACGAGATGGCCCTGCGCCGCCAGCGCGAACGTGCACAGCTCCTGCGCAGTTGCGGGGTGGATCTGGTCGAGCTGCGCACCGATGAACCGTATTTGAAACCGTTGATCAAGTTTTTCAGGATGAGAGAGGCAAGACACTGATTCGTAAAACGTAAAACGTGACTCGTTACCGGGTGACGAAGGACGAATCACCCATCACGAACCTGTGAACACCAACGACCTCCAAAACGCCGACATCCACGACATCAAAGCCGATGTCCTGATTCTGCCGCCGTGGTGGGTGTGGGCGGCGGGCGTGCTGGCGCTGGTGGCGCTGGGGCTGGTGGTGTGGCTGGTGCTGCGCAAACAGCGGCAGGCGGCGAAGGACGTGTTCGTGCCGCGCCAGAACGCCGTGGAGGAGGCGCGCGAACGGCTGGAAGCGGCCCGGCGGCTGATGCTGGCGGGCGAGACCGAGGCGTTCTACGTGGCGGTGTCGGACGCGATCCGGCAGTACATCGAGCGCCAATTCCGCCTTCGCGCCGCCGAACAGACGACGGAGGAATTTCTGCAGGACATGACGCGTTCGCAACGGCTGCGGCCGACGCACAAGGAACTGCTTGCCGATTTTCTGACGCAGTGCGATCTCGTCAAATTCGCGCGGTTCCGGCCCGGACCGAAGGAAACCGAGGCGGTGCTCGCAGCGGCGATACGGTTCGTGGACGAAACCGTGCCGCAGGACATCATGACCGGCGCCGGGTCCGGCGCAACCGGCGAGGCGGCGGCCCCGCCGCCGACCGGGGCACGGCCTTCCTGAACCGATGAATTTCACCTTCGCCAATCCCTGGTTGTTGCTGCTGCTGGCGCTGGTGCCGCCCCTGATCTGGTGGCGGCAGCGGCACCGGTGGGCGGCGGCACTGCGGTTCGCGTCCGTGGCGCCGTTGCTGCAGCTTCCGCCGTCCCCCTGGCTGCGCCTGCGCCAGGGGCTGGTGGTGCTGCGCGCCGTGGCGCTGGCGTGCCTGGTGGTCGCGTTTGCCCGGCCGCAAAAACCGCTGGCCGAGGAAAAGGCGGTGGCCGAGGGCATCGATATCGTGCTCTGCCTCGACGTCTCCGGCAGCATGATGGCGGAGGATTTTGAAAAGGAAGGCCGCCGCCGGAGCCGGGTGGATGTCGTGAAGGAAGTGGTGCGCGATTTCATCGTCAAACGCACCAACGACCGCATGGCTATGATCGCCTTCGCGGGCCGGCCCTACACCGTCTGTCCGCTGACGTTGGACCACGACTGGGTGGTCGAGGGGCTCGACCGCGTGCGCGTCGGGCTGATCGAGGATGGCACGGCCATCGGCTCGGCGCTCGGCTCGGCGATGAACCGACTGCGCGACATCCAGGCCAAGAGCCGCGTCATCGTGCTGCTCACCGACGGCGGCAACAACGCCGGCCGGCTGTCGCCCGACAAGGCGGCGGACGCGGCCCGGGCGCTGGGCATCAAGATATACACGATCGGCGTCGGTGCCGGCGGCATTGCGCCGATGCCGGTGACGGACTCGATGGGCCGCACGCTGGGCTACCGGATGATCCAAGCCGATCTGGACGAGGGTCTGCTCCAACGCATTGCCGACAAGACCCATGGCCGGTTTTTCCGCGCCGCCGACACCCGGCAACTGCAGCAGATTTACGAGACCATCGACAAACTGGAGAAGCGCAAGATCGAAGCGCCGTCGTACCGCCAGATGCAGGAGCTGTTCCCCTGGTTTGCCTGGCCGGGGCTGGCGCTCCTGCTGGTCGAGGTGGGACTGGTCCAGACCCGGTTGAGGAAACTGCCATGAAATTCGGCGATCCCATCGTCCTGAACTGGCTGTGGCTGATGCCGCTGGTGGTGGTTTTTTTCTGGCTGGCGTGGCGCCAACGCCGCCGCGCGCTGGAACTGTTCGCCGCGCCGCACTTGCTGCCGGTGATGGCCCCCACCCTGAATGAACGGCTCGGCCTGATGCGCGCCGTGCTGGTCATCATGGCGATCATCCTGCTCGTGTTTGCGCTGGCCCTGCCCCGCTGGGGCTACCACTGGCAGGAGGTGAAACGGCGCGGGATCGACATCTTCGTCGCCCTGGATGTCTCCAAGAGCATGCTGGCGAAAGACGTCCGACCCAGCCGGCTGGAGCAGGCCAAGTTCGCCGTGCGCGACCTGCTGAAAATGGCCGGCGGGGACCGCGTCGGCCTGATCGCGTTTGCCGGCACGGCTTTTGTCACCTGCCCGCTGACGCTGGACCATGCAGCGGTGCAACTGATGCTCGACGATACGACCCCCGACGTCATTCCGCTGGGCGGCACGAATATCGGCGGCGCCATCAAGGAGGCCTTGCGCGGCTTCAGTCACGCGGCCGACCGCAACCGCGCGCTCATCATCATCACGGACGGCGAATCCACCGAGGGCGACGCGGTGGCTGCCGCCAAGACGGCCGCGAAGCTCGGCATCCGGGTTTTCACCATCGGCATCGGCACCACCTCCGGCGAACTCATCCCCGTGCCGACCGAAGGCGGCTCGCGGGAGTTCCTCAAGGACCGCAGCGGCCGTGTGGTGCAAACGAAGCTCGATGAAGCCACGCTGCAGCAGGTCGCGCTGGAGGCGAACGGGTATTATGTCCACGCGGCGGCCGGCAACTTCGGTCTGGATACGATCTACAAGAACGGCATCGAGCCGATGGCCCCGAAGGATTTCGAGACCAAACTGGAACAGCGGTTCGAGGAGCAGTTCCAGTGGCCGCTCGGGCTCGCGCTGGTGTTGTTGATGACGGAAGCGCTGTTGCGCGAGCGGCGCAAGGAAACACAAGGGTTCGTGTCGCCCGTGGTCAAGGGACCGGCCAAGGCCGCCATCCTGATGGGTTTCCTGTGGGCCGGTTCCCTCCTTTCCGCGGCCGAGACTCCGGAGACGGTCGCCCCCTCCAAACCCGCCGGGCCCCCGCCGGAGCTTTACAACGAGGGCAACGCGATCTACCGCCAGCAACAATACGATACCGCCGCCAAGGCCTATCAGGAAACGCTGGTCACGCAGGACAAGGAACTCCAGCAGCGCGCGTTCTACAACCTCGGGAACGCCTGCTACCGGCGGGCAACCCCGGCGGAAATGGCCGATCCGCAACGCGCCCAGGAACTTCTGAAACAGGCGGTGACTTGCTACGACAGTGCGCTGGCGCTCAATCCAAAGGACCCGGATGCGGCCTTCAACAAGAAGGTGACGGAACTGCGCCTCAAAAAACTCGAGGAGCAGCAGAAACAACAGCAACAACAACAAAATCAGCAGCAACAGCAGAACCAACAACAACAGCAGAAACAGCAGCAGCAACAGGCCGCTCAACAGCAACAAAAACCCGACAACTCGTCGAAGAATCAACAGAATCAACAGAATCAACAGAATCAACAGAATCAACAGAATCAACAACAACAACAGCAGCAACAGCAACAACAGAAACAGGATCAGCCAAAGCCCGGCGACCCGTCGCAAAATCAACAGAAGCAACCGCCCTCGCCCCAGCAACAACCGGGCGATCCGTCCAAGCCGGATAAAAAGCCCGGCGAGGACGGCCAGCCCAACGATCCGCGCGAAATGAGCGAGCAGGAGGCCAAGCTGTTGCTTGACGACGTCCGTGATGAGGAGAAACAATGGAAGGAGCGGAAGCCCCAGCGTCACGCGAGCGAACGCGAGCCGGAAAAGAACTGGTAATGATGAAACCGACAGTCAGAAGTCAGAAGTCAGAAGTCAAACGACGGAGAGTCTTCGTCTTTTGCGTTCTGCCTTTTGTCTTTGGCTTTCTGGCCCTCGGCCTCGCCAGTGCGGCCAACTTCACCGCCACGGTGGACCGCACGGAGGCTTCGGTCGGCGAACAAATCCAGCTCACCCTCCGCTACGAGGATGTGCCCAACGCCGGCCAGCCGCAACTGCCGCCGCTGGAGGGTTTCAACATCGCCTATGGTGGCGCCCAGACGCAGGTGAACATCGACAACGGCGTGCGGCACGATGCCATCGCACATGTGTTTGTCCTTACGCCGACGCGTGAAGGGACGCTGGGTATTCCCGCGTTCACCGTGCAACTGGGCGGCCAGGCCTTCACCAGCCATCCGATAGCCATCAAGGTGACCAAGTGACAGGTCCAGGGCGTCAACACGGAGGAGATCTTCCAGATCAATCTGTCCCTGCCGCGCACCAATCTTTTCCTGAACGAGATGGTGCCGGTGGACCTCAAACTCCTGATCCGCAACGGCCTTCGCTGCCGCAGCCAGATGCCCTCCATCACCGGCAACGGGTTCAGCGAAATCAAACTGCCGCGGCCGGTGGAATCGCAGGAGGTGATTGGCGGCAAATCGTACGTGGTGTACACGTTCCGAACGCTGGCCAGCCCGACGCAAATCGGCAACCTGGCGCTCGGCCCCGCCCAGGCCGTGATGGAAGTGTACGTGGATTCTCCCAACCGCCCGCGGTTGCCCGGTTTCAATGACGCATTCTTCGACAGTTTCTTTGGCGGCACCACGACGCGCAAGCTCACCGCCACCTCGCAACTGGTGCCGGTGCAGGTGCGGTCCCTGCCTGACGAGGGCAAACCCGCGGATTTCTCCGGGGCCGTGGGCCGGTTTGCGCTCGATGTGAACGCCAACCCGACGGCGTTGCGCGCCGGCGAGCCGGTCACGCTGACCATTCGCGTCGTCGGCCAGGGCAACCTGGCCACCCTCGCGCCGCCGAAGTTCACCCCTCCCGAGGGTTTCAAGAGTTACGAGGCCGTGGTCCGGAGCAAGCAGACCGATGAAATGGGCTTCACCGGGGAAAGAGTCTTCGAACAGGTCATTGTGCCGCTGTCACCGAAGGCATCGGTGATTCCGCCGATCCGATTCAGCTTCTTCGATCCGGAGGCCGGACACTACCAGACGCTCAGCCGTGGCCCGATCCAGCTCACCGTCCAGGAGGCGCCAACGGGCTCTGCACCCGTCGTGGTCGGCGCCGCACCCACCGGCACCGGACCGCGCCCGCCGGAAAAACTGGGCGTGGGCGTCGTCTATCTCAAGCTCGATCCCGGCGTGCCCGCCGCCGCGTCGCCGGCGCTGTACCGGCAGACATGGTTCCTGACGGTTCAAAGCCTGCCGCTGCTGGCGCTGGCGGTTTCCTTCTTCGCCCAACGCCGCCGCGAACGGCTCCGGAACGACATCCGGTACGCCCGCGGACGCCGCGCCTTTGGCAATGCCCAGCGCCGCCTCGCCGAGGCCGAGCACCTGATGCGCGCCGGTCCGGGCCAGAATGCCGCGTTCTACGCGGTGTTGTTCAAGACACTGCAGGATTACCTGGGCGACCGCCTGAATGTGCCGTCGTCGGGCATCACCAGTGACATCGTGGAGGAACAGCTTCGTCCGCGGGGCGTGCCGCCGGAAATCAGTCAGGCGCTGAAGGAGGTTTTCGCCGCCTGTGATTCCGCGCGTTTTGCGCCGAGCCTGCAAGGCAACCTCGACCGCGAACGGCTGGTGAAGATTGTGCGCGAGGTCACCACCGCCATGGAGAAGATGACGTTGTGAACACGAACGTGGACATTTCAAAGCAACGTCGCCGAGGGCAGGGAGATGTGCCGATGTTTTTGAAATCCATCCCCGCCCTGCGATTCCTCTGCGTCCTCTGCATCGTTGCGTGGGGTTTCGCGGCTGCGGCCGCCGACGCGCTTCCGGCGTTTCGCGAAGCGGCGGTGCTTTACGACCAGGGACAGTTCGACCAGGCCGTGGCGCGCTATGAATCGCTGCTGGCCGCCGGCACGCGCAGCGCGAATCTCTATTTCAACCTCGGCAATGCCCACTTCAAAGCCGGCCATCTCGGCCGCGCCATCCTCAACTACGAACGCGCCCGCCGCCTGGAGCCGCGCGACCAGGACGTGGACGGCAACCTCAGCTTCGTGGCGAAACAAAGCAAAGCCTACGATGCCACCGCCAGCGGCAGTTGGTCCACATGGCTGGCCGCCGCGCGCGATGCCTTCACCGTGGATGAGTGGACGGTGACGGTCACGGCCGGTTACTGGATTGCCGGGCTTTGCCTGATTGCGTTCATCTGGCTGCCGCCGGCCATCGAATGGCGACGCTGGCTGCGCACCGCCGCCGCCGTTTCGGGAGCGTTCGCGTTGTTTGTCAGCGTCGGTCTCGTTGCAAAACTCCTCTCCGAAGAAGGTCCGGCGCCCGCCATTACCGTCACGAAGGAAGTCATTGTCCGCTTGGCGCCGTTGGGCGATGGCATTCGCCACTACACCGCGTACGAAGGCCAGAAGCTCTGGATCATCGGTGAGCGTCCGTCGCAAATGCAGGGCGTGCCGGGCTGGTATGAAGTCGAACGCGCCGACGGCCAGCGCGGATGGGTGCCGGCGGATGCGGTGGAGAAGATTTAGCCGCCGGTTTTCCGTGTCCGGCCCACAACCCACGTCGTCTGCCAAGACTGGATTCCGGGTGGTGGCTATGGATTGCCGAAGATGGAGATCGGGCACGCCGCCGCCACCCACACGATCACTTCGGTCGTTTCGTTGAGTGCGCCCACCGTGTCGCCGGTCATCCCGCCGATGCGGCGGTTGCAGTGGCGCAGGAAGAACCAAAACCAGGCACCGACCAGCACGAAGGCCAACACGGCGGGAATGAATCCCCGGAGCATGGTGCAGCCGAGGGCCGCCATCACCAACGCCACCCATCCCTGTTCCTGGCTGAGCCGGCCGATATAGGTTTTCCCGGTACCTTCCTCGCGCGCGTATTGTCCCAGCAGGCAGGCGATCACGACGGCGCTGCGGCCGACCACCGGCGCCGCCGCCGCCACCCACAGGCATTGTTCCTTGGGGACGTTCATCAACGCCACCGCCTTCAACCCCAGGACGCAGATCAGCCCCACAACGCCCATGGTGCCGATGTGCGGGTCCTTCATGATGCGCAGCACATCGTCACGTTCCCGACCGGCGTAGAAGCCGTCGCACGTATCCGCCAGTCCGTCAAGGTGCAGCGCCCCGGTGAGCACCACCAGTTCCACCACCAGCAACGCCGCCACCACCGGCCACGGCAACAGGCAGCGCAACAGCCAGCCCGTCACCGCCAACGCAAGGCCCAACACCAGCCCCACCACCGGAAAAAACCAAGCCGCGTTGCGCTGGTCTTCCTCCGTCACCGGGTCGGCCACGCGAACGCGAACGACGGTCAGGAACTGCACCGCGAGCGCAAAGTAACGCCCGAGCATGGAGAGGTTCAGGGGGGTCGCCACCGGCGATCCCTGGACCGTCGTGGCCGTCAACCGGGGGGGCGGAGGCGTGCTCGGTGAAACCGAGCGCGGAGTCTTCTCGACCTGCGGAAGTTGAAGTGCCTTCTCAGGAGTTGCCGGCGTGTGTTGTTGCGGTTCCATGACGTTCTCCACCCATTACCAATTACTAATCACTGATTCCTGAACACGGATTACTCCCCTTTTCCCGCGACCCCCGCCTCGGCA
>CAZAAF010000158.1:0-8930 GCA_964482575.1 uncultured Verrucomicrobiota bacterium
GACTTGACTCGCCGGAGCACCCTTGCGAACGCCCCGTTTGGCTTGTTACGCGTCACACAACCATGTACGCTTCCCGGCGTTCAAGGAGTGAATCATGCAGCGAGGTGAACGATGCCAAACATCAAACCGTGCATCAGGACATGCAAAGATTATAGGACTGAGCCCTTTTTCTTGAATGCACCCCATGCAAAATAAGCTGACATCTGTCTGCTTCTTCAAGAAGACGTGTTTGAAACTGGCGGTTGTGTCTGCCGTTGTGTTAACGCCGGCAATAGGATTGTCAACCAAGTTTCTTTTCGATACGCCCGTTCCTGAACCAATCCGCAAACAGGTGGTTCAGATGTACGATCAGGCGAGTGAATACATGAAGCTTTGCTGCCCGGTGTATGCTCCTGTCCCCCGCACAGAAAGGGGCTTGTCAATACGATTTGCCCTCCCGGACAATCAGCCCAAAGAAATAGAAGCATATTGCGATGGAGAGATATTGTTAAGAATTCGGGCGAGTTCAATGCGTTGGACGAGTATTGCGAATGGTTTTTTAAGGAGCAAATACAAGTTTCATACGGCCTCGCAATCGAGACCTTCGTTGACACGTGAAGCTGCAATTGAGCGTGCAAGACAATATCTCAAGATATTCAAAGTTGATGTTCCGCCGAATTACAGACTCGAAGAGGTGAAGTTTTGCACGGGTCGAGGAGGATTGTCGGATTGGCTCGTTGCGTGGACTCGTGTTAGCGGGCAATATTTTTGGGATGCGGATGACACGCTCAACACGGAAACGGTTTTCTTGGCGTTTTACGAGAAGGAGGGGTTGGAGGTCTTGTCTGCTCAAGGGTGTAATTGTCCGGAGCCAAAATGTCTGGATATCAAGATTTCCAAGGAGAAGGCGATTGAAATAGCAACCCGATGCGTGCCTTTGCTTCAGCAAACACGGTTTTACCGTTCTTGCAGACGCGACGGATTTGTGGCCAAGTCGGTCACATATTGTGAGTTGAGAGTCGTTGCACCGAATTGGTGGTTTGACGCGAAGCGGGCGGTATTCGTTCGAGAAGGGGAGGCCGCGCCCGAAACGAGGCTTTGTTGGAAGATCAAGTTTGAAACGGATGATTCGAAGGGGGAAGAACGCAGGCGGAAAGGTGAACTCGGTCCAACGGAGTCTTTGGTGGGGCCTGAAATGACTATTTACATCGACGCTGCCACTGGTGAGGCAGTGGGAGCAAATAGTACCTAGACCCACAGCCCGAACTCCGTCAGGTATGGGGCCGAAAAGGGGTCAGTCCCATAATCTTTGCATGGGGAGGAGGGAGGTCCTTTTTCGGGTGGATCGCGACCTCCGGGCGCGATGGCGTTGGGCGCGTCAGCGCGTGCGGTCTCCAGACGGCTCGACTCGCCGGAGCGCTCTTGCGAACGCCCTGTTTGGCTTGTTCCGCGTCACACAAGCATGTACGATTTCCGGGCGTTCAAGGAGCACATGATTCAGTGAGGTGAACGATGCCAAATGTCAAATCATGCATCAGGGCATGCAAGGACTCCAGGGCTGAGCCCTTTTTCTTGGACCCGCGCGATGAATGACGAACCAAAAACTCCAACCGTAAAACTGCCACTACAGCCGCAGTTCAAGCGGAAGTATTCGGCGGTGGATATTAAATTGAAAGACGGCAGGGAGTATCCCGCAATCGCGATTGACCGGGACGGCAATTTGCTTGGCAAAATCGTGGGCGGGCAGACTGGACTAGATGAGTCTCTGCCTTTCACTGCGCGGGATATTGCTGCTTACCGGCCATATTGGGGTTTGCTTGCTCACCTCGGTTTTCGCCGATGGAATCAACTGCCATCGTGATGTGGACAAGAATCTGCCTCATGATGCGCCTCACGTTAAAGTGTCAGGCGAAATCTGGTTCGCTTTACTGCGATGCAGACATTGTCCGGCTGGAGGATTTTTCGGAAAAAGGGGGCAGTCCTATAGACGCCGTTGAAAAAGGCGGTGCCGCGCCGACTTCGCTGCAGGCCGGCTTTGCGAATTGGATGTATCATCAGGGTTTCGTAGGTTCGCAGAGCCAGCCCGCACCGTCGCGTTTGCCGGTGTGTGTTTTTCAACGGCTTCTATAGGACTGACCGTTTTTTCCCGCTTGAAATGAAAACCACATCACTTGTGTTCATACTAATCTTGTTTCCATGTATATTGAGGTGCATTGATGAACGCGTGTCGGCAGCTCCCCACCCGGATATGGGGCACACTATTACTTTCCGGGTTCTTTCACTCCCGGATATCAGTACACCACGGTCATTCCGTGTCGAACTGATTAGTCATGCCGCACAGCCAATAGCTGTCAGTTGGTATACTCTGAGAAGCGTGTTCAATCGAATTCAATTTGTTGATAACTCCACTGGATTCACTTGGCGCGTAGACAGACCCGATTTGGAGTCGGTTCCTGCGCATCCAGACATAGACTACAGCCTTGTGCTTCATCCAACGAAACCAAGCAGCGTCACGGTAGCTGTGGATGGGCCGTTTATTCTCGCCAAAGAGCCTAAAGGCGCTCGTGTTGAGGATGCGTTATTGGCGGCGTATTCCTTAGAAGGCGAGGTTAGTGTTATGGACAGACACACTCATGAGGTGTTCGCGATGCAACTTAAAGGAAAAGGTGTTGTTTCGAGAAACGAGAAGTTAAGAAAGTGAATTGGGGTCACATCTTTGGGACGTGTTGCCCAACGGCGACGACGGGAAAGTGTAGGCTCGGTGCCCCCACCGGGCGCTTGATAGCGGAGCGATTTCGCCGCGTGAGGGCACGCGTCCTACAACACCTGCGCGATGCGGTTCATTTGGGCAACACGCCCTTCGCATTCGACTTTCCTGTAACCTCTCCTGATAAGGACTGACCCCTCAACCAGGACGAATGAGGAAGACAGGATGAACAGGATTGGCAGGATGAGGAGACGTGGACCGCGGCGCGTGGTCCGGTAGGGCGCGACCTGCGGCCGCGCCCTAGCTTCCTACTGTATCGTTATGCCTCAAAGCAACGGCTTGCCGTTCAGTTCACCCGTGAGGCTCTGGAGGAACTTGACGATCAGGTCGGCCTCGCGATCCGGAATGTCGTGGCCAATCTGATGCTTGCCCATGAGCTGGACCACCTTCTTCAGGTCGCTCGTGGAGCCGTCATGCAGGTACGGGAAGGTGAGGGCGATGTTGCGAAGCGTGGGCACCTTGAACTTGTGGCGGTCCGCCTCGTTCTTGGTGACGCTGAACCGGCCGTCATCGGCGGGCGTGACGTTGCCGCGCGTGGCATAGTAGTCGCCGTAGAGGCTGAACTTCTCGAAGGACTTGCCGCCGAGGGCCTGGCCGACGTGGCATTTGCAGCAGCCTTCGTTGGTGAAGACCTTGTAGCCGGCCTTTTCCTCGGGCGAGAGCGCATCGGTCTCGCCGCGCAGGAACCGGTCGAAGCGGGAGTTGGACGTGATCAGCGATTTCTCGAACGTGGCGATGGCGTCGGTGATGGTTTCCTTGGAGATGCCCTCGGGATAGACCTTGGCGAAGGCGGCGGCGTACTCGGCGTTGGCCTTCACCTTGCCGGGGACATCGTCCCAACTGGCGCCCATCTCGACGGGGTTGGCGACGGGGCCGGCGGCCTGCGCCTGGAGGTCGGCGGCGCGGCCGTCCCAGAACTGGACGAGTCCCAGGGCGGCATTGAAGACGGTGGGGGCGTTGATGCCGCCCTTCTGGCCGCGAATGCCGGTGGAGTACTGGGCCTGGTCGGTGCCGCCTTTCTTCAAATCATGGCACGAGGCGCAGGAGAGCGTGTTGTCACCGGAGAGGAGCTTCTCGTGATAGAGCTTGTTGCCGAGGGCGACCTTGTCGGCGTTCAGGTCCTTGGGCGCTTCGAGCGGGAGCAGGGCGTTGGCGTACAGCGGGCTGGCGGGGTCGGCGGCGGCGTTGGCCTTGGCGCGGGCGCTGCGTATCCACCCGAGCAGCGCCGCCTTGTCGTTCTCGCTCAAGCCGCTGTCCCAGTGCATCAGGCGGTAGTTGCCCGGCGGCATGGAATCGTTTTCCACCGCGTACTGGATCTTGGCCAGCACGGCTTCCGACGCGGGCTTCGATCCAAAGGCATCCTGCCCCAGTTTGAACCATTCCTTGCCGCGCTGGATGTCCGCGCCGACGATGGACGAGGCGATGGGCAGCTTGGCGTAGAAGGGCAGGTCCACGCCGTCGGCGTGGCAGTCGGCGCATTTCTTTTCCATCAACCGGATGATGTTTTCATGCGCCGGGTCCGTGGCGGCCGTGTGCAACGCGGGGATGGGCTTGGTGGTGCGGAAGAGGTTGGAAACGGGGAACGCCAGACCGATTGCGACAATCACAACACCCCAGAGCATTTTTTTCATAATGAACGCGTCCTGCTTGAAACCTTCAGCGGTCAACCTCCACGGTCACCGATATTTTAGTATCATAGCGCATCTTGCGCGGCGGGGCAAGTGAGGCAGGCGAGAACGTAGTGTCCTGATTTGGAAGCAGCTACATCACCAACGCGGGTGTACCGCCTTCAGGCGTGACGAGGCCGTTGGCCGGTAGGGCGCGACCGCTGGGCGCGCCGCAATGTTCTCGAGTGGAGTTGCGTTCTCTTGATTAGAAACGTTCGGCCGGCCCGGCGGTCCGGCCCTACCGGGGGGCTTCTTGCTGGTGTGGCTTACCCGCACCAACTGGTGAAAGGCGTCTTCCTGGCTTCGGCGACGGTTCGGCGATTTGGAAATCGCCGCTCCTTGGGCTTTTGCAGAGGTTTCCGCTGGCGTTGCTATTTTCCCTTTTGACGCGCCGGTTCTTTTTCCTCAATATCGCATGCCATGCGAACTCGATCGGGTTTGCGTTGTGGTGCAGGAACACTCGATCAGCCTCGGTGCCCTGGCCAACGATCCGATGTGGCGGCCTTGACTTGCGAAGACGGGCAAATGTCCTAGTATTGCTGAATCTGAATTAAATCGATGAAACCTGAAAAACGACCTGTGGTTCTGATCATCCGGGATGGATGGGGAATTAACCTTGAGGCACCGCGTCCGCTGGAAGTGGGCGGGGATGCGACGAAGCTGGCCAAATTGCCGGTGCAGGATCATTTGGTGAAGGATTGTCCCTGGGCATATCTCACGCCGTCGGGCGAAGCCGTGGGCTTGCCCGATGGACAGATGGGCAACTCGGAGGTCGGCCACCTCAACCTGGGTGCCGGGCGGGTCGTGTATCAGGACCTCGTGCGCATTTCGAAATCCATCAAGGACGGGAGTTTCTTCAAGAACCCCGCATTCCTTGGGGTGATTGACGCGGTGAAGAAAGCCGGGTCCAGTCTTCATTTGATGGGGCTGGTTTCGGATGGCGGGGTTCACAGTCATCTGGAGCATTTGTTTGCCTTGCTGGAGCTGGCGCGCCAGCACGGCCTGAGCAAGGTGTATGTCCATTGCTTCATGGACGGCCGGGATACCTCGCCCACGAGCGGGGTGGACTACCTCGCGCAGCTTGAGAAGCAGATGGCTGGATTGGGCGTTGGCAAGATCGCCACTGTCATCGGGCGCTACTTCGCGATGGACCGCGACAACCGGTGGGAGCGGGTCTCGCAGGCGTACGCTGCCATGGTGCAGGGAAAGGGTGTTTCCAAGGACGATGCGGTTTCCGCCATCCAAGGCTGGTATGCGGAGGGGAAGACAGACGAGTTCATTCCGCCGACCATCATCGCCAGGGACGCCGGCGCGGCGCAGGCACAGCAGTTGAAGGAGAATGACGGGATCATCTTCTTCAACTTCCGTTCGGACCGTGCCCGGGAACTGACGCGGGCGCTGACGGATCCCGCCTTCAAGGGGTTCGAGCGGGGGAACTATCCGAAGATCGCCCAGGTTTGCCTGACGGAGTATGACGCCACGTTCAATCTGCCGATCGCGTTCGCGGCCCAGCGCCTGACGAATATCCTGGCAGAGGTGCTCGCGGCCAACGGCTTGAGCCAGTTGCGCATTGCCGAAACGGAGAAATACCCGCACGTCACGTTCTTCTTCAACGGTGGGGTTGAAACCCCGGTGCAGGGGGAGGATCGCTCTCTGATCCCGTCGCCCAAGGTCGCCACGTATGACCTGAAGCCCGAGATGAGCGCGCTGGAGGTCACCGACGAGATGGTGGCCCGGCTCCGCAGCCGGAAATATGACGTCGTGATTTTGAATTACGGCAACGCGGACATGGTGGGACATACGGGCAGCATCCCGGCCACTATCCAGGCCCTTGAGACGGTGGACAAGTGCGTTGGCCGCGTCCTGGATACGCTTCGGGAAGTGGGCGGCGTGGCTTTGATCACAGCCGACCATGGGAATGCGGAGAAGCTCCTGGACGAGAATGGGAAGCCCTTTACCGCGCACACGACCAACCCGGTACAGATTTTCTACGTGGGTGAGGACCAGGCCCGGTGGAAGGTGGAATCCGGCCTTCTCGCCGATGTCGCGCCCACGATGCTGACGTTGCTGGGGCTGCCGATTCCGTCCGAGATGACCGGTCACTCGTTGCTTCGCCCGCGGTAAGCGGGAGAACGGTGGCCGGAGAGAGGCCGCGCTCCCCGGACATGAGGGTGTTCTTCCGCCCTGCCCATCGCGTCCAGGGAGGCCGTCCACGTTTAACGTGGACGCGATCCATCTTCCGGGACGCGGCGGGCACCAAGCGCCAACGATCCGGCCTAGGACGCCGTCGCCCGCCGCTTTTGCGCGTACGCCTGGCCCAGTTGTTCCAGCGACTCGGCCGAAAGGACCTTTTCCACGGTGGGGAACAGGGTTTGTTCCTCAAAGAGGAAGTGCTGGCGTGACATCACCAGGGCGGCCAGCAGAAGACGTTTGGCCTTGGCTTCGTCCGTGGCCGCCTGGACTTCCTTCATCCGGGCGTCCATCTCCCGGTGATCGGAGAAGAGGCGGGTGAGCTGCTTCTTCTCCTCCAGCATGTGGTCGAGGGGCGCGTACGCCAGGTTTTGTTCGATGTCGCCGTGGTTGCGCAACAAGGTTTCCAGCAGGCTGGCGATCGTCCGGATTTCGCCGACGGATTTCAAATGGGGAAGCGTGCGTTCGATCTGGTCGAACAGGGCGCAGAAGACGGCATGCTCTGTCGTCAGGATGTCCGTTATTTTCATGGTCCACCTTACAACACCTCGAGCAAATCTCAACTCGCGGGCTTTTTGCGCAGGCGTCTTGCGTTCGCGCGGGCGGTGCGATACAACCTGCCGTCAGTCGTGCACCTCTCGATTCAAAAACCGGAGTCCACGCGTGGCGCTGGGGGTCCAGCGGTGGCATTCCGTTTTCGCAACCCGTCGCCGCCTCTCCCATGAATACACTCCGCCGTCATTTCCCGGTTTGTCTTTCGCGTCCCCTTGTCGCGCTCCTGGTCGCGGCGTTCTGCCTCGCCGCCAGCCCGGCCCGGACCGCCGCGCCGCCGCAGGGGACGATTGCGCAGGTCCTGCAACCGTACGTGGACAGCCATCTCCTCGCCGGTGCGGTGACACTCGTTGCGAACAAGGAGAAGGTCCTCGATGTCGAGGCGGTGGGCTGGGCCGATATCGCAGCGAAGAAACCGATGCGGCCGGACTGCCTCTTTTGGATCGCCTCGCAGTCCAAGCCCGTCACCGCCGCGGCGTTGATGATCCTGGTGGACGCGGGCGAGGTGAACCTCAACGACCCGGTGGAGGATTACCTGCCGGAGTTCAAAGACCAGTGGCTGGCGGTGGAGCAGGGCAAGGAGCAGATTCTCCTGAAGAAGCCGAAGCACCCGATCACGGTCAAAAACATCCTCAGCCACACCAGCGGGCTGCCGTTCAAGTCCGCGCTGTAGCAGCCGACGCTCGACCTCTTCCCGCTCGCGGTGCGCGTGGGCAGCTACGCGATGACGCCGCTGGTGTTCGAGCCGGACACGAAATACCAGTACTCCAACGCCGGCATCAACACCGCCGGCCGGATCATCGAGGTGGTCACGGGCATGAAGTATGAGGCGTTCCTCGACCAGCGGTTGTTCAAGCCGCTCGGCATGCGGGACACGACCTTCTGGCCGAACAAGGGCCAGCTCCGCCGGCTGGCGAAAGCCTACAAGCCGGCCAAGGACGGACTGGAGGAATGCCCGATTGCGCAGCTCAAGTATCCGCTCGACAGCCGGGAGCGCCAGCCCATGCCGGCGGGCGGGTTGTTCTCGACGGCGAACGATCTCTCGCTCTTCTACCGGATGCTCGCCAACAACGGTACGTTCCACGGCCGGCGCATCCTGTCCGAGCCGGCGGTGCTGGCGATGACCTCGAAGCAGACCGGCGACCTGCCGACGCCGTATGGCTTTGCGTTGTCCGTCGGTGGGAACAAGTTCGGCCACGGCGGCGCCTATGGCACCAATTCCAGCTTCGACCGCGAGCACCAGCTCATCACGGTCTTCCTGGTGCAGCACGCCGGCTGGGCGCCGAAGGGCAGGGACATCCTCCCGACCTTCCAGAAGGCCGCCACCGCAGCGTTTGCGAAGTGAGGGAAGCCCGGCGGGGTGTGACCGGGCATGCACCTTCCGGATTTTGCCGGATTCGATAAGGCCGTTGGCCTCGTTCGGAGTTCCGGCTTCAGCCGGTCGTCCGCGTGCTTTTCGTCAAGTCTCTTGGTGAGATGACGCTTGCGTCGCGGCCCGCGCCACGGCCTTGAGGTTTTCCAGCGGCGTGGTCAAGGGGATGGCGCATTCCGGTCCGATGACATCCATGCCCGCGGCCACGGCGTTCGCGGCTTGCGCGGCGACCTCCTCCGCCGTGCCGCGCAGCAGCAGATAGTTGCTCACGCCGCCCATCAACGCCAGGTCCGGCCCGGCCATCTGGCGCTCCTGCTCCGGCGGCCCGCACTTCGTGTCCCAGTGGAAACAGGTGACGCCCGTCCGGGCGATCATGCCGACGCGGTCCAGGGTGTAGCCGCAG
>CAZAAF010000159.1:0-8929 GCA_964482575.1 uncultured Verrucomicrobiota bacterium
TCACATGGCGGGTGTGCTGGTCGGCGGGTTGTCGCCAACCGCGGTGTTCATGGCCAGCTCGGTCGTGACCGTGGCAGGCACAGCCTATGTGCTGTGGCTGCTGCCGGACGCACTGTTGCGGCTGGTGCTCTGGTTGTTCACGCGCACGGTTTATCGCGTTCGCGTCGTCGGCCGCGACCACATCCCGGAGCGCGGCGGCGCGCTGTTCGTGTGCAACCATCTCTCGTTCGTGGACGCGCTGCTCCTGAACGCGTCCACCGACCGGCCGATCCGGTTCATCATGTACAAGGGCCTCTATGACCGGCCGTGGATCAAGCCCGTCGCGCGCATCATGCGGGCGATCCCAATTTCGTCGCAGCTCCGGCCGCGCGAGATGGTCCGGTCGTTGCGCGAGGCGAGCGAGGCGATCAAGGCCGGCGAGGTCATCTGCATCTTCGCCGAGGGCCAGATCACGCGCATCGGGCAACTCCTGCCGTTCCGGCGCGGCTTCGAGCGGATCATGCACGGCGTGGACGCGCCGATCATCCCGGTGGCGCTCGACGGCGTCTGGGGGAGCATCTTCAGCTTCGAGAAGGGCCGGTTCGTCTGGAAACTGCCGCATCGCGTGCCCTACCCGGTGACGGTGAGCTTCGGTGCGCCGCTGCCGCCGACGGCGACGCCGTTCGAGGTGCGCCAGGTGGTGCAGGAGATGCAAAGCGAGGCGTGGCAGTACCGCCGGCGCTGGATGCAGCCGCTCCAGCGCAAGTTCGTGCGCGGCGCCCGCCGGCATCCGCGGCGCTTCGCGATGGCCGACGGCCGCACGCCCCGCGTGACGTTCGGCGCGGCGTTGACGCGGACGGTCTATCTCGCGCGCCGGCTGCGGAAAACCTGGGACGGCCAGGAGATGGTGGGCCTGATGCTGCCGCCGTCGGTGGGAGGCGCGCTGGTGAACTGGGCCGCGCTCTTGATGGGCAAAACGCCGGTCAATCTCAACTACACCGTCTCGAATGAAACGCTCGCCTCCTGCGCGCGGCAGTGCGGGTTGAAGACCATCATCACCTCGCGCGAATTCCTGGAGCGCGTGAAGCTCACCGTGCCGGCGGAAACGGTGTTCCTCGAGGACGTCGCGGCGAAACCGACGGCCGGCGAGAAACTCATCGCGCTGCTGCTGGCGTGGACGCTGCCGGTGCGATGGCTGGAACGCGCGGTCGGACGCCGGAAGAAGGTGACGCTCGACACCCTGGCCACGGTGATTTTCTCCAGCGGCAGCACGGGCGACCCCAAGGGCGTGATGCTGACGCATTACAACGTCTGCGCGAACGTCCATCAGCTCGGCCAGACGTTTGCGTTCGACGGCACCGACCGGATCATGGGCATCCTGCCGTTTTTCCACTCGTTCGGTTTCACGGGCGCGCTGATCCTGCCGGCGACGCTCGGCACGGGCGTGGTCTATCATCCCAGCCCGCTCGACGCGCGCGCCATCGGCGCGCTCACGGGCCAGTACGGCGTCACGTTCCTGCTGGCGACGCCGACGTTCCTGCAAATGTATATGCGCGGCTGCACGCCGGAGGATTTCGGCAGCCTGCGGTTCGTGATGACCGGCGCGGAAAAGCTGCCGGAGCGGCTGGCGCAGGCGTTCGAGGACCGGTTCGGCGTCCGGCCGATGGAAGGCTACGGCTGCACGGAGTGCTCGCCCGCCGTGACGGTGAACACGCGCGATTTCCGCGCCGCCGGTTTCCGGCAGGTCGGCGCGAAGCGCGGCACCATCGGCCATCCGTTGCCCGGCGTGAGCGTGCGCATCGTGGACCCCGATACGATGAAGCCCATGCCCACCGGCCAGCCCGGCCTGATGCTCGTGCACGGTCCGAACGTGATGCTCGGCTACCTGGGCCGCCCGGAGAAAACCGCCGAGGTGGTGCGCGACGGCTGGTATGTCACCGGCGACATCGCCGCGGAGGACGAGGACGGGTTCATCCAGATCACCGACCGGCTGAGCCGGTTCAGCAAGATCGGCGGCGAAATGGTGCCGCACGTGAAGGTGGAGGAGAAGCTGCACGAACTGGCCGGCGTGACGGAGCAGACGTTTGTGGTTGCAGGTGTGCCCGATGAGAAGAAAGGCGAGCGGCTGGTTGTGCTCCACACGCTGCCCGCCGACAAGCTCCCGCCCGTCCTCGACAAGCTGCCGCAAGCCGGCCTGCCAAACCTCTGGGTGCCGCGGGCCAACCAGTTTTTCCCCGTCGAGTCCCTGCCCCATCTGGGCACCGGCAAGCTGGACCTGCGGAAGGTCCGCGAGATGGCCGCCGTCCTCAGCCGTGGTGCGGAGTGATCGCGCAACTTGGGGATTGCGTCGCGGCGGCAACTTCGTAAAGTGCGGACGGTTACGGGAACCCGGACATGTTCAAACTGCTGTTACTGGCCGCAGGGGGCGCCCTCGGAACGCTTGCGCGTTACGGGCTGAACGGCCTTGTGTCGCTTCACCAGGGCAAGCACCTGCCATGGGCGGTCGTGTTTCCGCTCGGCACGGTGCTGGTCAACATCACCGGCTGTTTTGTCATCGGATTCCTCGCCACCCTCTCCGGGCCGGTGATGGGCCGCGCATGGCTGAAGCCCGAATGGCGGGATTTCTGGCTGATCGGTTTTTGCGGCGGGTACACGACGTTCTCCAGCTACAGCCTCCAGACGCTCAATCTCGCGCGGGATTCCGAATGGATGTGGGCGGCGCTGAACATCGTCGGCTCGAATGTGCTCTGCCTGCTGGCGGTGTATCTGGGCCGCGTCTGCGCGCTGTGGCTGGAGAAAGTTTGAAGCGGTTGGTTGTCTCACTCATCACGCATTACTCCTCACTCCCATGAAACTCGAAGGCGACGGCACCCTGTTGCGGATTTACATCGGCGAACTCGACAAGTGGCATCACCAGCCGCTCTATGAGGCCATCGTCCTGCGGGCGCGCGAGCGCGGCCTCGCCGGGGCAACGGTGTTTCGCGGGCCGATGGGGTGCGGCGCAAAATCGCGGCTGCACACGGCCAAGATCCTGCGGCTCAGCGAGGACCTGCCGGTCGTCATCGAGATCGTGGACAAGGAGGAGGCCATCCAGGCATTCCTGCCGGAACTGGACCCGATGGTCGGCGACGGCCTGGTGACGATGGAGAAAGTCCGCGTCATCATGTATCGCCCGGGCCGCCCGACGGCGGCGCCGCCGGTGTCTTCCTGACGAATCGCCTGCATTCTGCCGTGTCTGTCGTCCATACCGCAAAACCAACATCCGGCCTGCAAACCAAAGGAACCATGAGCAAGATTCAGAATATCACCGCATTGGAGATCCTCGATTCGCGCGGCAACCCGACCGTCTCGGTCACGGTGGCACTGGACAACGGCATCACGGCATCGGCCGCCGTGCCCTCCGGTGCGTCCACGGGCGAGAACGAAGCCGTCGAATTGCGCGACGGCGACAAGAAACGATTTGGCGGCAAAGGCGTGCTCAAGGCCGTCGCCAACGTCAACGCTCTCATCGCGCCCAAGCTCGCCGGGATGGACCCGTCGCAGCAGGCCGGGATTGATTACCGGATGATCGAACTCGACGGCACGCCCAACAAGGCCCGGCTCGGAGCCAACGCCATTCTCGGCGTTTCGATGGCTGTCGCGCGCGCGGCGGCCATGACGGCGGGGCTGCCGCTCTATGCGTACCTCGGCGGCCCCGGCGCGGTCATCCTGCCCGTGCCGATGATGAACATCCTCAACGGCGGCAAGCACGCCGACAACAGCGTGGACTTCCAGGAATACATGGCCATGCCCCTCGGCGCGCCCACGTTTGCGGAGTCCCTGCGCTATGGCGCGGAAACCTTCCACGCGCTCAAAGCCATCCTCCACAAGAAGAAGCTCGCCACCAGCGTCGGCGACGAAGGCGGTTTCGCGCCCAACCTCGAAAGCAACGAGCAGGCGGTGGAGGTCATCCTGGAAGCCATCGCCGCCGCCGGTTTCAAACCCGGCAAGGATGTCGCCATCGCGATCGATCCGGCCTCCAGTTCCTTCTTCGAGAAAGGCCAATACGTCCTCGCCAAGTCCGGCCAGGGCAGGAAGTCCAGCGACGAGATGGTCGCGCTCTACGCGGCGTGGGTGAAGAAGTACCCCATCGTCTCCATCGAGGACGGCCTGGCCGAAAACGACTGGTCCGGATTCGCAAAGCAAACCGCGGCCATGGGCGACAAGATACAAATCGTCGGTGACGATATTTTCGTGACCAACACCCGGTTCATCGCGCGCGGCATCCAGGAAAAGACCTGCAACGCCGCGCTCATCAAGCTCAACCAGATCGGCACGGTCACGGAAACGATCGAAGCCATCCAGATGTGCCAGCGCGCCGGCTGGCGTTACGTCATTTCGCACCGCTCCGGTGAAACGGAGGACGCTTTCATGGCGGACTTCGCCGTGGCGATGGGCGGCGGGCAAATCAAGACCGGCTCGGCCTGCCGCTCCGAACGCATCGCCAAATACAACCGCCTGCTGGCCATCGAAGCCGGGTTGGGCAAGCGGGCCGTCTTTGGCGGCGCCATCTTCCGGCAGGGAAACTAGCAAGGGTGGCCGCCCCGGCGTTTTCATGATGCTTGTCCGCTTGCGTCGGGTTGAGCCGGCGTGATAGACGGTGGCCGGTGAATCGCAACCGAACGACGTCATGGACCTGTGCAGTACTGTGAGGTGTCACAACCCGCCGGGGGGACATGTCCGTTGCGGCCTGAAGCCGGACAAACACTTCATGCAACAGCTTTTTCTCAAACCTGCGCTTGGTGTCATCGTGGGGATGGCCCTGGCCGGCTGCGCGGATTTTGAGAACAAGCCGCTCTCGCCAAAGCAGACGGCCGCCGAATTCGAGGGCCGGACGCTGGCGGCTCCGGGGCTGAAAAAGTTCCTGGAGACGAATCTCCATCACGCAATCGCCGCGTGGCCGCCGGTGTCGTTGGATTTTGAGACGCTGACGCTCGTGGCGTTTTATTATCACCCGAGCCTCGACGTGGCGCGGGCCGACTGGGCGGCGGCTTCCGCGGGCGTCCACACGGCGAACGAAGTGCCCAACCCCACCGCCGGCGTCTCGCTCCTCCATGAACCGGTGCCGGATGCGCCCGCGCCGTGGATTCCGGCGTTGATGTTCGACATCCCCATCGAGACGGCCGGCAAACGCGGGCTGCGCACCGACCAGGCGAAACATCTCTCCGAGTCGGCCCGGCTGAACATCGCGTCGGCCGCGTGGCAGGTGCGGAGCCGCGTGCGGAGCACGCTGCTGGATTTTGTCTCGGGCCGCCAGCGCGTGGAGTGCCTCCAACACCAGGTGGAACTTCAACAGAACATCACCCGGCGTTTCGAGTCGCAGTTGCAGGCCGGGGCCGTTGCCCGGATGGAGGTGACGAACGCCCGCATCGCCCTCACCCGCGCGCGGGCCGATCTCGCCGATGCGCAACGGCAGTCCGCGGCGACCCGCGTGAATGTGGCCGAGGCGCTCGGCCTGCCGGCCACCGCCCTGGACGGCGTCTCGCTGACCTTCGACCTGGCGCGGCTTGAGGACAGCCACCGGTTGACCTCGTCCCAGGCGCGGGAAACGGCGTTGCTGCGGCGCCCGGACATCCTGGGCGCGCTGGCCGAATACGCCGCCAGCCAGTCCGCCCTCCAGTTGGAGGTCGCCAAACAATACCCCGACATTCATCTCACGCCCGGCTATTCCTGGAACGCCGGCAACACGGGCGACCACGACTGGCTGATCGGCATCACCTCCCTCGTGCCGATGTTCAATCAACATACGGGGCCGATCGCCGAGGCCGCCGCGCACCGCGACGCCCTCGCGGCACGGTTCCTGGCGCTGCAGGCCCGGGTCATCGCCGACATCGACCGCGCCATGGCGACGCTGCGCGCGTGTGAAAACAACGTGACCGTCCTGGGCCAACTGGCCGCGGAAAGGGAAACGCGCCGTCGGAGCATGGAAGCGCAGTTCAAAGCCGGCGCGGTGGACCGGCTGGAGGTGCTCAACGCCACGCTGGAACTGGCCGCGGCCCGCCTGGCGCAACTGGACGCGCAAGCCCAGGCGCAGCAGGCGTTCGGCGCGCTCGAAGACGCGCTGCAAAGCCCGTTGCCGGAACCGTCGCTCACCGAAACCAGCACCCGTTCTCCAACGCCGTCTCCCAAGCCATGAAAAAAATCCTGCTCGGATTGGTCCTCGGCCTCGCCGCCGGCGGCGCGGCGACGTGGTGGATTCTGCAAACACACCAGCCGCCCGCGCCCACCACCGGCGAAGGCGAAAAGAAAAGCACCGACGCGGCGAAAAACGACGGCCGTGTCCATCTTACCAAGGAACAACTGGCCTACGCCGGGCTCGTGTTGGCCCAGCCGCAACCCGCGGAATGGCGGGCGGAGGTGAAAGCCTTCGGCCGCGTGCTGGACCCGACGCCGCTGGCGACCCTGCTGACCGAGATGGAAGCGGCGCGCGCCACGCTGGGAGCCTCCGCGAAGGAATTCCAGCGCCTCCAGTCCTTGCACGCGCAGGACCACACGGCGTCGGTGCGGGCCGTGGAGACGGCGACGGCGGCGTTCCAGCGCGACCGCGCCACGCTCGATGCGATGGAAGCGCGGCTGCTCACCGGCTGGGGCCGGACGTTGGTCGAACGCAAGGACATCACCGCCCTGGCGCATTCACTGGTGGCGGACGAGGCCGCCCTGGTACGCGTGGATTTCACCGCCGGCGAAACGCTGCCGCCGGAACCCCTCCGTGTCCGCGTGGCACCTCTGCCGGGCAACGAAGCGCCGCGCGACACCGTGGTGATCGGTCCCGCCCCGTCCGCCGACGCGCAGGCGCAGGGCGTTGCGTTGCTCGTCCTGCTGCGTGCGCCCGTACCCGCGGCAGGCACGGCGTTGTTGGCGTGGGTGAGCGGCGGCACCGAAGCCCGGCACGGCTGGCGGCTGCCGCGCTCGGCGGTGCTGCGGCATGAGGGACAGTCCTTTGTGTTCGTCGCGGTCCGTGAAGACACCTTCGAGCGCCGCCGCGTGGAACTGGCTCCGCCGCAGACCGACGGGGTGATGATCACCGCCGGCGTGAAGGCGGAGGAGCGGGTGGTCGTGACCGGCGCGCAACAGTTGTTGTCGGAGGAACTCAAGGGCGCGAACGGTCCGGAATAATCTTCATGCTCCAGGCGATTGTCCAATTCTCACTCCGGTTCCGCGGCATCGTCGTGGCGCTCGGCGCGCTGTTGATGGCCTACGGGGCCTACACCGCGGCCCACGCCAGGCTCGATGTATTCCCCGATTTCGTCCCGCCGCAGGTGACGGTGCAGACGGAATCGCCCGGCCTCTCGGCGGAACAGGTCGAGGCGCTGGTCACGCGGCCGCTGGAGTCGGCCATCAACGGACTTGTCAGCCTCGAATCGCTCCGGTCGGAATCCATCCAGGGCCTCTCGATCCTCACGGTCGTGTTCAAGGAAGGCACGGCGATCCTGCCGGCGCGGCAACTGCTGGCCGAAAAACTCGGCGAGACCGCCGGGGCGCTGCCTGCCGGCGTGAAGACGCCGAAGATGTCGCCGTTGATGTCGGCGACGATGGATTTGTTGAAGATCGGCCTGGTGAGCGACCGGCTGACGCCGATGGAACTGCGGACGTTCGCCGACTGGACGTTAAGACCGCGGCTGCTGGCGGTGCCGGGCGTGGCCAAGTGCATTGTCTTTGGCGGCGAGGTGCGGCAGTGGCAGGTGCAGGTGCATCCGGACCGGCTGGCGTCGCACCCGCTCGCGCTGGCCGACGTGCTCGCCGCGGCGCGGCTGGCCACCGGCGTGCGCGGGGCGGGCTTCATCGAGACGGAGAACCAGCGCGTGATTTTGCAGACCGAGGGCCAGGCGCTCGACGCGGCGGCGCTCGCGGAGGTCGTTGTGGCCACCAGCACCAACGGCGTGCCGGTGCGGCTCAAGGAAGTGGCCACGGTCCGCGCGGGCGTTGAACCGAAATTCGGCGATGCGATGATCATGGGCCGTCCGGGAGTGTTGATGGTGATGGACAGCCAGTATGGCGCGAACACCCTGGAAGCCACGACCCGGCTCGAGGCGGCGCTGGAGGAAATGAAACCGCTCCTCGCGCGCGAGGGGATCACGCTCCATGCGCGGCTGCACCGGCCTGCGACCTTCATCGAACACTCGTTGGCCAACATCGGGCATTCGCTCTGGATCGGCGCGGCGCTGGTGGCGGTGGTGCTGCTGGTGTTTCTCGGCCATGTCCGCACCGCGCTGATCTCGCTGGCGGCGATCCCATTGTCGCTGCTCACGGCCATCGTGGCGATGGACCGGTGGGGCGTGACGCTGAACACCATGACGCTGGGCGGCCTGGCCATCGCCATCGGTGGCGTGGTGGATGACGCCATCATCGATGTGGAGAACATGTTGCGCCGGCTGCGCGCCAACCGGTCGGCGGCCCGCCCGCGCCCGGTGATGCAGGTGATTCTCGACGCATCGCTGGAAGTGCGCGGGGCGGTGGTGTATGCGACGTTCATTGTCGCGCTGGTGTTCGTGCCGGTGCTGATGCTGACCGGATTGCAGGGCAGTTTCTTCGCGCCGCTGGCGATGAGCTACATCCTGGCCACGCTGGCGTCGCTGGCGGTGGCGTTGACCGTGACGCCGGCGCTGACGTTCCTGTTGTTCCGCCAGGGCGCGGACAGGGAGACGCCGCCCAGGCTGCAGGAACTGTTGCGGCGCGGTTACGGGCATGTGCTCGGCTGGGTGGCGCGCTGGCCGCGCACGGTGATGACGGTGGTGGCGCTGTTCTGCATCGCCGGTCTGGCGCGGCTGCCGTATCTCGGCGGCGAGTTCCTGCGCCAGGGGAAGATCGCTGAGGCGGCGCGCCAATTCGAGGAGAGCCTGCGCATCCGGCCCGATTTTGCCGATGCCATCTACAACCTCGGTATGGTGAACCTGAGCCGCAAGAACTACCG
>CAZAAF010000160.1:0-8908 GCA_964482575.1 uncultured Verrucomicrobiota bacterium
CGCCAAGGCCACCATCCGCGCGATGTGGGTGCCGTCGCCGACCATCGCGGACGGCAAGCTCATCGTGCGCGGTCGCAAGGGCATCGTCTGCTACAGCCTGATGGCGGCGCCGGCCGCGAAGGCCGCGGGGCAATAATAGCCGTTGCGGATCGGGTGTTGTAGCGGCGGTCCCAGACCGCCGCTCCAGCTTCAGACAGGTCCGTTACTTGTTGGAAAGAAAAGCGGCGGGGATGCTGTTCTCCGGTCGGCCGCTGGCGGTGTAGAACTCGATGGAGTTCCGGCCCCATCGCGCCATCAGCCAGCCGTCCGGCCCTTGTGCCAGAAAACCGAATCGTTCCCTCGAGAACCCTGGAGAGCCCTTGGAAGTCCCGGAGGGATTCAGCCACCGGGAACGAAACAGGTGTTGCACCTTCTTCTCATGGCCGTCGAGTGTCACCCCGTTGCCGGCGCACTTGCTGGCCGCTTCGCCCGGTGTCAGCGGGACGGCGGGCGAGACGGGCCGGAACAGATGCCATTCGCTGCTCTTGTTGTTGAAACCGCAAACCAGCAGTGCACGTCCGCCTTCGGAGTCCGCCAGCTCATATTCAACCTGGTCGTAGCGTGAGCCGACCCTGGCGATTTCCACGATGGAGCAGCCGGTCACGGTGAAGCGCTGCCCCCCGAGGACGCCGGTCGCGCCGGTGGGGAGGATGGCGGCGGGCGGCGGCGGCTTGACAAGGGGACGAAGCGACCGGGACCTGGAGGGTTGGAAGGAAAAATACGATGCCACGGCCACCACCAGCACCACGATCATCTTCAAAATCCCGCCCGACGAGGAGGTCCCGTCGTCGTCCGCCGGGAGACTCTGGCTCGCGGCCAGCCCGTGCGCCAGCCGGGGCGGGGCGGGCAGGTTGAATGCCTTGGTGGCTTCGCCGGCGTCCAAGGTGATGCCCTGGTAAAACTCGATCTCGTCGCCGGTCCAGCTCACCACCATCATCCGGTTGTCGTTTTCGAGGTTGAAGTAATCCGCCTCGTCGCCAACCTCCACGCCTTCGGGCGGTGTGCCTTCGATGAAATAGACGCGCGACCGGTCCACCAGCGTGACGGGCATGGGCTGGTCGTCGAGCGTGACCGTGTCGCCGGCCTTCTTACCCGCCGCCTCGGCTACGGTCAACGGATGCAGGGGCTCAAAGAGGGTGAACAGGCGCCACTGGGCACCGTCTTCGGTTTCCTCGTACACCAGCGTGGCGTCGAAACCGCCGCCTTCGTCCACGAGGCGGAACTCGTTCCAGTAACAGGTCTCGCCGTCCACCTCGGTGCCCATCACGACGCGCCCGGCCACGCGAAAATGCTGGCCGCCCAGATCGCCGGTGGTGCCCAGCCGCAGGGAGGTTGGATTCGCGTAGGTCATGGGAAATAGTGCGGCACGAAACGGCTCAGGTTGCCGGTGATGCGCCGGGTGTCCTCGCGGATGCCCAGCCCGGGGGGTTCGTGGGCCCCGACCCACACGCCTAACACTGGCCGGTGGGCGCCAAACTGCGGCAGCGCGGCGACCGCCTGATAGACGTGGCCTTCCTCGCCGTAGGCGCCGCCGGTTTCCTGGACGGCCACGCCGCCCTCGACCCATGCGACGTTGCTGCCTTCGCGGCCGAGCTTGGGTTTGCGCACATAACGCCCGCCGAGCGGCTCGGCCGTCTCGTGCGCCGGCAGGAGATTGGGATGGTCCGGGAACAACTCCCACAGGATCGGCAGCAGCCCCTTGTTGCTCAGGAGCATCTTCCACGCCGGCTCGATGAACTGCACCGGGTCTGTCGCCAAGTTCGCGCCGAACGCCTCCTGCCACATCCATTCCCACGGGTAGAGTTTGAAACAATGCGTGATCCGCTGCTCCTCCGTGTCCACGAAGATATGCTGCCGCGTGTCCCATCCGATGTCCTGGATGGCGACGGACCGGGTGGTCACGCCGGCTTGATGGCAGGTGTCGCGGATGTTAAGCGCCGTCTGCTCGTCCTCTAGGTGGTCCTTGACGCTGCTGTAATGGATCGTCGTGGCGGCCCAGCGCCGCGACGCCTCATTTAGCCGTTCGTGGATCGAGTTGAACTGGTCGGCGTCGGGATGCGTGTCCTGCAGCCAGAACCATTGCGCCACGGCGGCCTCGACCAGCGCGGTGGGCGTGTCGGCGTTGTACTCGAGCAGCTTCGCCGGCGTGCGGCCGTCATAGGCAAGATCGAATCGCCCGTAGAGGCTGAAGTCATCCCGTTCCCACGATCGCAGGATGGCGGGCCGCGCGATTTCCGGGATGCAGAGCCGGTCCCACAGGCCGCGCGTGATCACGGCCTCGGCGGCCTCGATGCAGAGGTGGTGCAGCGTCTTCGCCGCCGTCTCCAGCGCTTCGACGTCGGTTGCGGTCAGCTCGTAGCAGGCTGATTCATCCCAATAGGGGCCGGTGTCGTGCGAATGATACGTCAGGCCGACGCTCTCGACCTTCTCGCGCCATGCGGGCCTGGGTTCGCAGGAGTGCCGTTGCATCAGGAATACACCGAGCGGGAGCTTGAGATATTGCCAAACCCGCCGCGGTAGATATAGCCGCCGCTGCTGCTTGCATAGCGGTTGTACCCGAGCGCCTGTTGCGCGGCGTTCAGCGCCTCGGGCGTCGGCGCGGAAAGGTTGGTGATGGTCATCAGGGGCGTCGGGGACCAGGCGCCGCCGTGGAAGTAGGCGTTGCGGACCGGGTCGTAATAATTGTACGGCAGGTGGTACCAGGCGCGGAACGGCGCGTGATAGTAGCCGAGGTTGGCGACGTAATGGTTGTTGGTATGGACGTTGCCGGGGCGAAGGGCCTCCGACCGGCCCGGCGAGGAATCGCAGCCGGTGAGCGCGCCGGCCGAGAGACCGCCGATGAGCACGAGTTGGATGCGTTGGCTCCGCTTCACGGTGGTGTGCGGACGAGGCCGCCTAACCGATCATGGCGACGGCGATGATGATGCTGACGCCGAGGATGACGGCCGCCGCAATGATGGCCGCGGCGACGTTCCGGTGTTCGATGATCTCCTTGTGCAGGTCGCCCGGCGTGCATTTGTCGAAAATCTTGTAGCCGAGGATGGCTGCGGCGATGCCCACCCCCGCGAAAAGCACCATCTGGCCGAGGGCCTGCGGCAGCGTCTGCGCGTGCCACGTCGGCACGGGCGGCGCGTCGCCGGCGAACAGGCTCATGGGGAAGGTGAAGGCCAGGAGACAGAAGAGGCGTGCAAGGATAGGTTTCATGATAAGGGCTCCACCCGCATCGTAATCGCAGGCCGTATTAGCTCAAGCGAAAAGCGGGGTATCGGGTTCAAACGACGGGCTGCTACCGCGCGCGGTCCAGTTTCAGCACGGCGGCGAGTACGGCCTGGGTGGCCATGCGGACGTTGACGATGTCCACGCGCTCGAGCGTGTCGCCCGCCTCGTGGTAGTTCGGGTCCACGTAGGGGACCGAACCGAGATTGGCGATGGCGTTCGGGTAACCGTTCTTGATGAACGAGCCGTCATCGTCGCCGGGCCGCTTGCGCTGCTGGGACGATTGCACGAGGCCGATCTTGTACGCGTCGTTTACCTCGGCCATCAGGTCGGCGAACCGTTTGCCCTCGGGCTCGGTGTAGAGCGTCACGTTCGTCTTGCGGCCGGCGGCGAGGTCCTCCTCCGATTTGCCGCCGATGCTGTCCACGTTGATGATCGCGACGAGGTTGTCGCCGCGCTGGCGGCAGTTCTTGGCGGTGATGAGGCTGGTCCACGGCCGGTGTTCCTCGTTGACCCAGACGAACCAGATCGTGCGCTCGCTGCGGTAGCGGGCCAGCACCCGCGCCATCTCCAGCAACGCCACCGTCCCGACGCCGTTGTCATACGCGCCGGGCGAGTCGATCCAGCTCTGCGAATCCTTGTGCGCGCAGAGCAGGATGATCTCCTTCGGACAACGCCAGCCGGTCTTCTTTGCGTAGAGGTTGTGGACGGTGAAGAACGGCGAGCCGGGCGGCGTCGGCGCGTACGTGTGATGCCGCGGCTTGTTCAGGTCGCACCCGAACGCCTGCACGTCGCACACGTCGTCATCGAACGCGTAGCCGAGGCTGCGGATGCGCCGGGTGATGAACGCCTCCGCCTCCAGCAGCGTACTTTGCTTGTGACCGGGGAGCGTGTAGTTCGCCTTGCGGAAGGGCAGTGGGTCTTTGCAAAGATGAAAAAGGTCGCGCGTCAGGTTGGCCTCGGAAATCTGCGAGAGGTAGCCGGGAATGGGGTCGCTGTCGCCGGGGCGCGCCGCGGGCGGTTCCGCGGCGAGGGCAGGCAACAACACGAGAGCGGTACTGAGTGCAATCCAAGCCGTGTGTGTTTTCATGGGTGGTCTAGGCCTCCAACTGTGAATGGACTTCGGAAATTTGAAGCCGTTTAGCGTTGCCGCAGTCATGGGTGGATCGCGACCACGTGAAACGTGGCAAGCCTCTCCGGGCGCGATGATTATGAGCAGGAAGAAGAGGGTACGCAGGGAAAACGCAGCGCTCGATCCCAACACGCGATAGACGCATTTCAATGACTATCGCGCCCGGAGGTCGCGATCCACCTTGCTGATCGACAGCGAGGTTCATGGATGGCCTACCGCTTCTTCGCGATTTCGCACTGGGGGCGAAGCTTGATGATCGAGTGGGGCGGGCAGACGCCGCGCCACGCCGTCAACGGATAGAGGACGCTGTCGCGGCCGATGATCGAGCCGGGATTGAGCACGCTGTTGCAGCCGACATCCGCGCCGTCGCCCACCACCGCGCCGAATTTCCGCAGGCCCGTGTCGATCTTCCCGCCGTCGCCCTGGATGGTGACGGTGGACTTGACCGACTTGAGATTCGAGCAGATGACGCCCGCGCCGAGATGCGCCTTGTGGCCCAAAATGCTGTCGCCGACGTAGGAGAAATGCGGCACCTGCGCGCCGTTGAAAAGGACGGCGTTTTTAAACTCGCACGAGTTGCCCAGCACGCAGCCGTCGCCGACGAGGACGTTGTCGCGGATGTAGGCGCCGGCGCGGATTTCGCAGTTCCGGCCGATGATGGCCGGGCCTTTGAGCATCGCGCCGTGCTCGATGACCGTGCCTTCGCCGATGAAGACGTCGGGACCGATGAACGGCGCACCGATGACTTTCCCGTGGTTGCCCGGCCTGAGATGCGCGCGGACGTAGTCCTTGATGCGCGGCAGCGCCTGCCACGGGAACTCGCAGCCGCCGAACAGCGCGGCATGCTCAAACGCGGTCAGGTCGAGAAGATTGGCGGTGCGAATCATGACGGATGCTGGGGAAGGGGTGATGGGTCGTTGGCAGGTTCAGGTGCCGGCATAAAAAAATGGAGCGAGCGATGGGATTCGAACCCACGACATTCACCTTGGCAAGGTGACGCTCTACCAGACTGAGCTACGCTCGCATCCAAAAACCGGGCACATGTTAATCAGAAAGCGCGCCAGTGCAAGGGGAATTTGCAAAGGAACGTAAATATCAGGAATGGCGGGGTTAAGAGAGGACGGTTTCAGAAGGCGGGGGGGCAGCGGGCAGTAGGCGGAAGGCAGACTCGGTGTTTCTCTGCGCCTTTGGTGTCTTTGCGTCAAACAGCGGTTTTTCAATGCGGCGGCGCAGAGGGCGCGGTGGAATCGGGTTTCCCAGAAACGGGCGGGGAAATCGATCCAGCCCTTGGCAAAGGCCGTCCCGACTAATTACCAATTACCGATCACCGATCACCAACCACGCTTCCGCCTACTTCACCGCCGCGAACTTCAGCAGCACGACGCCGTGAGGGGGAACGGTGACCTTGACCTCGCCCTTGGTCGCGTCGGGGAGATCCTTCTGCCGCCAGAGGTCGCGGACGTGCTGCTTGCCGGGCAGGCCGACGCGGCCGAGCTTGTTATAGACGATGGTTTCCTCGACGCGGCTGCGGTTGAAGAAGCCGATCGCCTTGGAACCGTCCTCCAGTTCCTTGAGATAGACATCCACCGCGCCGTTGGCGCCGACGCGGACGGCCTGGCGGCCGAGGGCGTCCTGGTCGAGGGCGAGGACCTCGTCGTTGCTGAGCAGGCTCAGGGTGAGGGGATCGAGACGGTCCATGTCGCAGCCGATCAACAACGGCGCGGAGAGCATGCACCACATGGTGATGTGGGTGTATTGCTCGTTGGGCGTGAGGCGCGTGGCATGGAGCTTCGGGCCCCAGCCGACGAAGCCGAGCACGAGCATGTCGGGGTCATTCCAGTGGCCCGGCGCGGCGAACGGCACCCAGCGCTCCTGCGAGAATCCGATCTCCGAGATGCCGTACTGCCATTCGGCGGAGTTTTCGCTCCAATGGTCCCAGATGTCGCCCGTGGTGCGCCAGCAGTTGGCCCACTTGGCCCAGTCGGCGGCATGCTCGAACGGCGCGGAGTTGGAGAGGCTGTAGGTGATGTCCCGCTTGCACGCGCGCAAGGCCTTGCTCATCTCGGCCACGTGCGGCACGTCGTTGGGATTCCAGTCGTACTTGAGGTAATCGAAGCCCCACGCCGCCCACTGCTTCGCGTCGTTGCTGGCGAAGGGGAACTTGCCGTGTTTCCAGAACTTCGCGTCGGCCATCTTCTTGTCCCACTGGCCGTCGTGGTTGTCGCTGGAGCCGCCCGCAAACTTCGCGTAGCTGGTGATCCACGGGGTCGAATAGATGCCGGCCTTGAGGCCCATGCCGTGGATGTCGTCGCACAGCTTCTTCATGTCGGGGAACTTCTCGTTGCCCAGCAGGCCGCCGAACGGCCCGCCGCGCTTGCCCTGCCACGTGTCGTCAATATTGATATACGTCCAGCCGTGCTGGATGAGGCCGGAGGCGACCATCGAGCGCGCCGAGCGCAACACCTTGTCCTGGTCCACCGCCTCGGCCCAGCAATTCCAACTGTTCCAGCCCATCGGCGGCGTCAGCGCGATCTTGTCGCCGCAGACGATGCGGAACTTCTTCTCCGCCGTGCCGCAGGTGTTCTTGGCGCGCAGCACCACCTTGAACTCGCCCTTGGACTTCAACGCGCCGGTGATCTGGCCGGAGGCGGCGTCGAGGCAGAGGCCCTTGGGCAGGCCGTCCACGCAGAACTGCATCGGCCGGGTGCCGGTGGCGGGAATGGTGTAGAGGAACGGCGAGCCGGGCCGCACGCCGAACACGCTGGGCCCGTTGATGCGCGGCGCGGGTTGGGGCGGGGGCGTAAGAATGTCGGACTCCGCCGCCAGGGCCGTCGTGGAAACCAGCGCGGCCAGGGCAACGACCAGCCATTGGCTCATTTGTTTGATGATGCTCATGTGTATTTCCTTGGGTGCTACAGTGTTTGAATGGGTGCGTGGCGTGAAGACTGGCAAAGGGTGGGGCGAGACTCTGTCGAGCCTCCGCCGCCACCGTTTCTCAAGTCCAGAAGAGGCTCGACGGAGTCTCGCCCCACCTTTTTGGGATGCCGTGTTGATGCGTTGTCTGCGCTCATCCGTTCAGTTCAATACTCATCCGCTCGCCGGCCTTCAGCATCGCGTCGGCGCCCAGCGTCACGAGCACCTTGTCATCCGCCATTGTGAGCTTCGCGTCAAGCGATTTGCCGTTGGCGGTCACTTTCACGCCGGTGGGCGCTTTCCCGCCGGCACATCCCAGGGCCACCGTC
Source organism: uncultured Verrucomicrobiota bacterium (assembly GCA_964482575.1). GTDB lineage: Bacteria > Verrucomicrobiota > Verrucomicrobiia > CAIQCK01 > CAIQCK01 > CAIQCK01. Next base: position 7,630 of record CAZAAF010000160.1, read on the forward strand.
CGCACCTTCAACGTGCCCCATTTCATGGCGATTTCCGCCTTCCTCTTTCCGCCTTCCGCCTTCTGCTCGAAGGTTCCCCATCCCTCGGCGACCGTGAACGGCGCGCGGAAGTGGTCCGGCGTCAGCCGCGGCGCGAACCCGAGGTGGCCCTTCGGCCCGTGATACTCGAAGCCGCACGCCGCGAGAAATACACCGTAGCTGGCCATCGAGCGCGCATAGTGGTCGCCGCACTCGACCTCGTTCCACGGATTGCGCCGCGAGGGATGATAGCGGTCATGCACGGCGCGGGTGATGGCGAGGCCCTCGGTCAGCATGCCTTCCCAGACCATGTGACCGGCCACCTGATACTCGAAGCCGTTCATGCATTCGTTGAAATAGCCCGCCGCCCATTCCGGGCCCTTGCCGGCGGCGTTCTTGTAGTCCCAGTCCTTGCGCGGGAACGAACACATCAGCAACCCCGCCTCGCCGGCCATCGCGTACCAGCGCCCGGGCTTGTACGCCGCGCGGTACGGGCCGACATCGGGTGAGAAGTTGTAGCGCCAGAGCGACCGCAGCGCCGTGAGCGTTTCCTTCTCCGGCAGCACGCGGCCCAGGCCGACCTGCCACGCCCAGCTCTGGCCGAACACCTGGTCGATCTCGCAGCCGGTGCCGGAGTTGATCGCCTCGGGATGTTTCGGGTCGGGCTTGTTGATGAAGTAGTCGCCATCGAACAGGTCGAGGATGCCCTTGTGGCCTTTCTCGAAAATCCCGCGGCACTGTTTCGCGAACGCGTCGTCGCCAACCTCGCGGGCCATCTCCTCGCCGGCGCGGAGCGCGGCGAGGTAGAGGCCGCTGAGCCACGCGACGGGCCCGAACCAGTTTGTGTCGAGCGTGTTGTGCTGCGAGCCCTCGAGGATGCCGTTGGCGTCGCCGTCCTCGGTGATCAGGCATTCCATCGCCTTCCTGATCTTCGGCCAGTTGCGCTTGAGGAACCCGCCGTCCGCCGACATCTGGTGCTCGCGCAACGTGCGCAGGATGACGCCGCACTGGCCGTCAATCGCCAGCCCGGCGCCCTCGCCGCGAAACTTCACGACGCCGGTGTCGGGATTGAACGCCAGCCCGTAGTCGGTGCGCTCACGCAGGTCGCGTTCGAGCTGCGGGAAGAGGCGGCCGACGGCGTGGGCGTAATGCCAGACGTGCGTGCAGGTGCCGGGGCAGCAGCCGACGCCTTCCCAGCCGTAAAACCGCCCGTCGGCAAACCAGTGGCACGTCGAGGAGGCAAGGATGCAGGTGTTGAGCA
>CAZAAF010000161.1:0-8880 GCA_964482575.1 uncultured Verrucomicrobiota bacterium
GCCACGGGTGAAACCCGTGGAAACGGTCCCCAAGAATGCATCAACCCCGAATGGGATTGAACCCCTGACAGGTTCATGCAGAAGGTCTCCCGCATTCCGTGGGCTTCGCCCACGGCTACTCATGAGAACGTTTTCCCGGCGTTGAAACGCCGGTCTATTGTCGGTCCGTCCCTGACGGGACGATGTGGACGAATGCCCTCGTCCCGTAGGGACGGTCGGGAATAGCCCGCCAGTTCACTGGCGGGTATCGCGGCCGCACATCGGTTGAGTCCCGGAGGGACGACTGGACTCGTGGGTGCGCTTCGATTTGGGCAACACGCACTTTAGAACCGGGATCGCGGTCTCTGTTCATCCGGGGACTTGCTCCCTCCCTCGGCCGGGACGGCTTTTTGCTTGCCCGCATTCATGGCGGGCCGCATCCTCGCTGCATGACGGAGCGGTTTGTAACTGAGAGCATCCAGCATCCGGACAAGGCGTTTGAGCTGACGCTGCGGCCGCCCGATTTCATTTCCTACATCGGCCAGGCGAAGGTCAAGGAACGCCTCGAACTGGCGGTCGAAGCCGCCCGGCAGCGCAAGGAACCGGTCGGCCACATCCTCCTCAGCGGCCCGCCGGGGCTGGGCAAGACCACGCTGGCGCACATCATCGCGCGCATGATGGGCAGCAACATCGTCGTCACCAGCGGCCCGACCATCGAGCGCGCAGGCGATCTCGCGGGCCTGCTCACCAAGCTGGAGCGTGGCGACGTGCTGTTCATCGATGAGATTCACCGGCTGCCGGCGCAGGTGGAGGAATATCTGTACCCGGCGATGGAGGATTTCCGGCTCGACATCGTCATCGACCAGGGGCCGAGCGCGCGGAGCGTGCGGTTGAATCTGCCACGATTCACGCTCATCGGGGCGACGACGCGGAGCGGGCTGCTCACCGCACCGTTGCGCAGCCGGTTTGAAATCACGGACCGGCTCGATTACTACGTGGCGGCGGACTTGCAGCAGATCTGCCAGCGTTCGGCGCGCATCCTGAGCGTGGAGGTGGACGACCTGGGCGCACTGGAGATCGCCCGGCGCTCGCGCGGCACGCCCCGGCTTTGCAACAACCTGCTCCGGCGCGTCCGCGACTATGCGCAGGTGCGCGCGGACGGCCGCATCACCGCGCCGGTGGCGGACAAGGCGCTGGCGATGCTGGACATCGACGAGCACGGCCTCGACGACATGGACAAGCGGATTCTTGAAGCGGTGGTTCACAAGCACGGCGGCGGTCCGGTGGGTGTCAACACCATCGCCGGGGCGGTGGGCGAAGAGCCGGGGACGCTGGAGGAGGTGTACGAGCCGTTCCTCATCCAGGAAGGCTATCTCCAACGCACCCCCCAGGGCCGCGTGGCCACCGAGCTGGCGTACAAAAAACTCGGCGTCAAACGCACCCCCCGCGGCCAGAAGGAATTATTTTAGCCGCGAATGACGCCAATGGACGCGAATCAGAAAAAACTGGTTGACGCCGACGAATCGTATCAGATCGTCGGTTGCGCCATCGAGGTGTTGAATCAACTCGGACCCGGCTTGTTGGAAAAGTCGTATGAAAATGCGATGGTCCACGAGTTCAAACTGCGGGGAATCCCGTGTGATCAGCAGCGCCGGTTTCCCATCCTGTACAAGGGCGAGCCTGTGGGAGAGCACATCCCCGACCTGCTGGTCTTTGGAAAGATCGTCGTGGACTGCAAAACAGTGGATGCGATAGCGGATGAACACCGGGCTGTCATGCTCAGTTATCTGAGGATAACTGGTTGCAAACTGGGGATTTACCTGAATTTCCGCAGGTCCAAGCTCGAGGTGGAACGGATAGTTCTTGAAAAACATTAGCGATATTCGCGTAATTAGCGGTTAACATTTCCATATGCCAAAGCGTACCGATATTCACAAGATTCTGATCATCGGCTCCGGCCCGATCGTCATCGGGCAGGCGTGCGAGTTTGACTACAGCGGCACGCAGGCGTGCAAGGCGCTCCGCGAGGAGGGGTTCGAGGTGGTGCTGGTGAATTCCAACCCGGCCACCATCATGACCGACCCGGAGTTCGCCAACCGCACCTATATCGAACCGATCACGCCCGAGGCCATCGAGAAGATCATCGAGCGCGAGCGTCCCGACGCCTTGCTGCCGACGCTCGGCGGCCAGACGGGGTTGAACACCTCGATGGAACTCTGGCGCCGCGGCATCCTGGACAAGTACAGCGTCGAGATGATTGGCGCGAAGGCCGAGGCCATCGCCAAGGGCGAGGACCGCGACCTGTTCAAGAAGGCGATGCAGCGCATCGGCCTCGACGTGCCTGTCAGTGGCATCGCCCACAACATTGATGAAGCCCGCGGCGTCGCGCGCGACATCGGCCGTTTCCCGCTCATCATCCGGCCCGCCTACACCCTCGGCGGCACCGGCGGCGGCATCGCCTACAACCGCGAGGAGTTCGACAGCATGGCCGCCCGCGGCATCGAGCTGTCGCCCATCTCGGAAATCCTGATCGAGGAATCGCTCGTCGGCTGGAAAGAGTTCGAGATGGAGGTCATGCGCGACCGCGTGGACAACTGCGTGGTCATCTGTTCCATCGAGAACTTCGACCCGATGGGCGTGCACACCGGCGACTCCGTCACCGTCGCGCCGATCCAGACGCTCACGGACAAGGAGTACCAGGTGATGCGCGATGCGAGCTTCGCCTGCATCCGCGAGATCGGCGTCGAGACGGGCGGGTCGAACATCCAGTTCGCCGTCAATCCCGACAACGGCCGCATGGTCATCATCGAGATGAACCCGCGCGTCAGCCGTAGCTCGGCGCTGGCCTCGAAGGCCACCGGGTTCCCGATTGCCAAGATCGCCGCCAAGCTCGCCATCGGCTACACGCTCGACGAGATCCCGAACGACATCACCAAGTCCACGCCGGCCAGTTTCGAGCCGACGATTGATTACGTGGTGGTGAAGGTCCCGCGGTTCACGTTCGAGAAGTTCCCGAAGGCCGACCCGGTGCTCACGACGCAGATGAAGAGCGTGGGCGAGGCGATGGCCATCGGCCGCACCTTCAAGGAGGCGCTGCAAAAGGCGCTGCGGTCGCTCGAGACGGGCCGCTCCGGCCTCGGCGGCGACGGCAAGGCGGTGCGCGTGGACGGCCTGCTCATCCAGGACGACGCCGTGCTGCCGGTGGAGGCGATTTCAAAGAAGCTCGTCACGCCCAACTGCGACCGGATGTTCTTCCTGCGCCACGCGATGCGCGCGGGGATGACGGTCGAGCAGATTTTCGACCTGACGAAGATCGACCGCTGGTTCCTGCTCCACATGAAGGAGATCGTGGACTTCGAGATGGACCTGGCGAAGTCGAAGAAGATCAACGGCCGGATGCTGGCCGCGAAGCAGATGGGATTCTCGGACCGCCAGATCGCGCACCTCACCGGGTCCACCGAGGACGCGGTGCGCGCGGCGCGCAAGAAGGCCGGCATCGTCCCGACCTACCGGCTGGTGGACACCTGTGCGGCGGAGTTCGAGGCCTACACGCCGTACTACTACTCGACCTACGGCGACGAGGACGAGACGCGCCCGAGCGAGAAGCGCAAGGTCATGATCCTTGGCGGCGGCCCGAACCGCATCGGTCAGGGCATCGAGTTTGATTACTGCTGCGTCCACGCGGCGTTCGCGTTGAAGGAACTCGGGTTCGAGACCATCATGGTCAACTCCAACCCGGAGACCGTTTCGACCGACTACGACACGAGCGACAAGCTTTACTTCGAGCCGCTCACGCTCGAGGACGTGCTGAACATCTACGAGCGCGAGAAGTGCTGGGGCGCCATTGCGCAGTTCGGCGGGCAGACGCCGCTGAACCTCGCCCTCGGCCTGCAGCGCCACGGGGTTAACATCATCGGCACGTCGCCGCAGAGCATCGAGATCGCCGAGGACCGGAAGTTTTTCGCGGCGATGCTCGACAAGCTGAAGATTCCGCAGCCGCCCAACGGGCTGGCCACCAACGAGACGGAGGCGCTCGCCGCCGCCACGAAGCTTGGGTATCCCGTGCTCGTGCGCCCGTCGTTCGTGCTGGGTGGACGCGCCATGCAGATCGTCTATAACGAGGAGGATCTGCGCCACTATATGCGGTTCGCGGTCGAGGCCTCCCCGGAGCGCCCGGTCCTCGTGGACAAGTTCCTCGACGACGCCATCGAGGTGGACGTGGATTGCATCGCCGACGTGGGCCTGCCCAACGGCGACCACGTCGTCATGGGCGGCATCCTGGAGCATATCGAGTTTGCCGGCGTCCACAGCGGCGACGCGGCCATGGTGCTGCCGGCCCACACGTTGTCCAAGAAGGTCCTGCAGACCATCCGGGACTACACCGACGCCATGGCGCGCGAGCTGAAGGTCATCGGCCTGATGAACGTGCAGTACGCCGTCAAAAACAACATCGTCTATGTCCTCGAGGTCAACCCGCGCGCGTCGCGTACCGTGCCGTTCGTGAGCAAGGCCATCGGCGCGCCGCTCGCCAAGCTCGCCTCGAAGGTCATGACCGGCAAGACCCTGAAGGAACTCAAGTTCACCAGGGAAATCACGCCGAAGTATTTCTCCGTCAAGGAGAGTGTCTTCCCGTTCAACCGGTTTTTCGGGGTGGACATCATCCTCGGCCCGGAGATGAAGAGTACGGGCGAGGTCATGGGCATCGATGCTGACCTCGGCCTCGCGTACGCCAAGAGCCAGATGGCTTCCGGTAGCGCGTTGCCCACCTCGGGCAGCGTCTTCATCAGCGTCCACGATGCCGAGAAGACGCGCGTGGCGAAGATCGCGGAGCAGTTCGTCCTCCACGGCTTCAAGCTGTTCGCCACCGAGGGCACGGCGAAGGCCTTGTCCACCGCCGGGGTGCCGGTGACCACGCTGTTCAAGCTGGCCGAGGGCCGCCCCAACGTGCTCGACATGATCAAGAACGGCGAGATTGCGATTATCGTCAACACGCCCTCCAGCAAGGCGCCGCGCCAGGACGAGGTCCGCATCCGTTCCGCCGCGGTCCAGTGCCGCGTGCCGATCATGACCACGCTGACGAGCGCCGCGGCGGCCGTGGAAGGCATCGCCGCGTTGAAGAAGCACGGCGTCACGGTCTGCTCCCTGCAGGAGTATCACAAGAAGTAGGGGAGGGCGCAGCGGATTGGATCGTAGCCCGCGACTCCGTCGCGGGACATGACATCCTGATTCCCGCCACGGAGTGGCGGGCTACGATTTGGTGTGCTTTGCGCATTCCGTGGTTTTCCCCATCCGTGTTTCGTCCGTGTTCCATCCGTGGCTTCTCGCCGTCGCTGTCGGAAAAGGCTTGGACTTTGCCGCGCCATCGGCGATGAAAAGAACCGAACGGAGAACCTATGAAAACTTTGCGGACCCTGCTGACCACCGGACTGATCCTTTTCACTCTTGCATGCCCGTCGCTGTTCGCGGCGGAGAAGCTCAAGGTGCTCATCGTGGACGGCCAGAACAATCACAGTTGGGCCACCACGACGCCGGTGTTGAAGTGGATTTTGGAGGAGACCGGCCGGTTCACGGTGGACGTCTCCACGACACCGCCCGCGCCGCCGGCCGCGCCGAAACTGAAGCAGGCCACGCCGGAGGAGTTCAAGGCCGCCATGGCGAAGTGGAAGGCCGAGAAGGAGGCGATCGAGAAGTCCAGCGCCGCCCTCTGGCCGAAGTGGTGCCCGAAGTTCAGCCACTACGACGTGATCGTCACGAACTACAACGGCGAGAAGTGGCCCGAGGCGGTGCGCACGGCGTTTATCGAGTACGTCCGCAACGGCGGCGGGCTCGTGGTCTTCCATGCCGCGGACAACGCGTTCGCGGACTGGCCGGAATACAATGAGATGATCGCCGTTGGCGGCTGGGGCGGCCGCAATGAGAAGTCCGGCCCGATGATCCGCTGGCGGGACGGCCAGATCGTGCTCGATACGACCCCCGGCGCGGGCGGCACGCACGGTCCGGCGCATGAGTTCCTCGTGGAGATTCGCAATTCGGAGCACCCGATCACGAAGGGGCTGCCGAAGTGCTGGATGCACGCCAAGGACGAACTCTACTCGAAGCTGCGCGGTCCGGCGAAGAACGTGACCGTGCTGGCGACCGCCTACGCGGGGCCGGAGTTCAAGGGCACCAGCGAGCATGAGCCGATGTTGATGACCATCGCCTACGGCAAGGGCCGCGTGTTCCACGACGCGCTCGGCCACGCGCCACCCTCGATGGTGGACATCGGTTTCCAGGTGACGCTCGCGCGCGGCACGGAATGGGCCGCCACGGGGAAGGTGACGCTGCCGTTGCCGAAGCCGGAGCAGATGCCCGCCGACAAGGTCGTCGCCCACGAGCCGCCCGCGGCCAGGTAGCGGCGGCGATGGCAGAAAAATAGCGGCAGGAAGATGTTGCTGGGCTGATGCTGTTGTCGTTGAGTCGTGCCTTCGCGGACGGGGCACGCCAAATACGAGACGAGGACGTAACGACGCAGTAGCCGGTAGGGCGCGACCGCTTCTCTGTGACCTGCTGAAGCACACGCCGTTGCAGTCCTTGCAGTGGGTGAATTTCAATCACCACCGGGTGGAGTGGGTGACGCTGAGGAAATAGTCAGAAAGTTCTCCAAAAAATCTTCCTGCCGCCAATTTCCTGCCCTACAATCCCGCCGCCATGAAGACCAGAGCCGCCATGATGCTGTGCGCGTGCCTCGCCGGGGCCGCGCTTCCCACCACCACCTCCACCGCCGCTACGCCCAAGCCGAACATCGTCTACATCCTGTGCGACGACCTCGGCTATGGCGACATGCATTGCCTGAATCCCAAGGGCAAGATCGCCACGCCGCACGCCGACCGGCTTGCGTCGGAGGGGATGGTGTTCACCGACGCGCACGGCAGTTCGTCGGTCTGCACGCCGACGCGCTACGGCATCATGACCGGCCGTTACAACTGGCGGTCACGCCTGCAAGCGTGGGTGCTGGGCGGGCTCTCGCCGCGGTTGATCGAGCCGGGCCGTCTCACGGTGGCGTCGCTGCTCAAGCAGCACGGCTACGCCACGGCCTGCGTCGGCAAATGGCACCTCGGCATGGACTGGCCCCGCAAACCCGGCACCGCCGCCTTCACCGACGGCATCGAGAAGGGCCCCGAGGGCTGGGATGTGGATTATTCCAAACCCATCACCAACGGCCCGAACAGCGTCGGGTTCGATTATTACTTCGGCATCAGCGCCTCGCTCGACATGGTGCCGTACGCGTTCATCGAGAACGACCGCGTCACGGCCGTGCCGACGGTGGACAAGTCGTTCCCGCTCATGCACGGCGGCAAGAAGGGCGGCATGACCCGCCGCGGACCGGCGGCGGAGAAGTTCGAGGACGTGGACGTGCTCCCGGCGCTCACGCAAAAGGCCGTCGAGATCATCGGCGCGCGCGCGGCGGACGCCAAGGCGGGCAAACCGTTCTTCCTCTACCTGCCGCTGAACGCGCCGCACACGCCGATCGCCCCGACGCCCGAGTGGCAGGGCAAGAGCGGGCTCAATCCCTACGCCGATTTCGTCATGCAGACCGACGCGACGCTCGGGGCGATCCTGCGCGCGCTCGACCAGAACGGCCTGACGGACAACACGCTGCTGATCTTCACCAGCGACAACGGCTGCTCGCCACAGGCGGACTTCCCAACGCTGCTCGAGAAGGGGCACAACCCCAGCTATCAGTTCCGCGGCCACAAGGCCGACATCTGGGATGGCGGCCATCGCATCCCGTTCATCGTCCGCTGGCCCGGCAAGGTCCAGCCCGGCAGCGAAAGCTCGCAACTGATCTGTCTGACCGACCTGATGGCGACGTGCGCGGCCATTCTCGGCGTGAAACTGCCCGACAACGCGGGCGAGGACAGCGTGAGCATGCTGATGGCGCTGCAGGGCACGATGACGGATTTGTATACCGCGATGATTGGCACGCGATCCACCGGCTGGCGCGAAACGGTGATCCACCATTCCATCGACGGCCGGTTCTCCATTCGCGAGAGCCGGTGGAAGCTGGAACTCTGCCCCGGCTCCGGCGGTTGGAGCCTGCCGCGTGACCCGCAAGCCCTCCGGCAGGGGTTGCCGCGCGTGCAGCTCTACGACATGGGCGGCGATGTGGGCGAGAAGGTCAATGTCCAGGACAAGCATCCGGATGTGGTGGCGCGGCTGACGAAGCTGCTCGAGAAGTACGTGGCCGAGGGACGCAGCACGCCCGGCGCGCCCCAGAAGAACACCGTCGCGGTGGACATCTGGAAGGCGGGCGACGAGGCGCACAAGGCGCCGCCCAAGATCGATCGCGCGAAGGGCGACTGACGCGCGAACAACAGGGGAGATCCAATCATGAAGACCCGATGGCAACGGCTGGCCCGGGCGGGGCTGGCGGCGGCTTTTATTTTCATGGGTGCCGCATTCCCGGCGCAGGCGGCGCAACCCAACATCATCTTCATCCTCAGCGACGACCAGGGCTATGGCGACGTGTCGGCGCACGGCAACCCCGTGTTGAAGACGCCGAACCTCGACCGGCTCCACAACGAGGGCGTGCGGTTCGAGGATTTCCACGTCAGCCCGACCTGCGCCCCGACGCGGTCGGCGCTGCTCACCGGCCGGCATGAATTCCACAACGGCGTCACGCACACCATCTACGAACGCGAACGGCTCACGCTCAAGGCGACGACACTGGCGCAGGTGTTGAAGTCCGCGGGCTACACGACCGGCATTTTCGGCAAATGGCACCTCGGCGACGAGGACGCCTACCAGCCCGACCGGCGCGGGTTCGACGAGGTCTTCATCCACGGCGGCGGCGGCATCGGCCAGACCTATCCCGGCAGTTGCGGCGACGCGCCCGGCAACAGTTACTTCAGCCCCTACGTC
>CAZAAF010000162.1:0-7831 GCA_964482575.1 uncultured Verrucomicrobiota bacterium
ACGAAGGACCCGGAGGGGCGGTGCATCGGCGGCAGCAGTAGCGGCGGCATCTGCTCCTTTACGGTGTGCTGGGAGCGGCCCGATGCGTTCCGGAAGTGCTTCACCACCGTCGGCAGCTTCACCAACATCCGCGGCGGCAACAAATACCCGGAGCTGATCCGCAACTCGCCGAAGAAACCGATCCGTATGTACCAGCAGGACGGCTCGAACGACCTGAACAACCAGTTCGGTTCGTGGCCGGAGGCGAACAAGGCCATGGCTGCCGCGCTCGACGAGAAGGGCTACGACCACAAGTTCGTGTTCGGCGAGGGCGTGCACAGCGGCAAGCACGGCACGATGCTCTTCCCCGATGCGATGCGCTGGATGTGGCGTGATTACCCGAGGTAAGCCGGGCGGAAATCGGCCACGGACGTTTTCTGCGTGCGCACCGGCGCCGGTTCATGCTTAACTTTTCGCCATGGAAGTCATCATTCAACCGACAGCGGAAAAGGCCGCCCTCTTGGTGGCGCGGCTGGTGGCGCGGCGTTTGCGAACGAAACCTTCGCTCGTGCTCGGGCTGGCCACCGGCAGGACCATGGAACAGGTGTACGGTCATCTCGCCGAGATGCACCGGAGCGAGAAACTCGATTTCTCTCTCTGCCGCAGCTTCAATCTCGATGAATACGTCGGCCTCGCCCCGGAGAATCCGCATTCCTATCGCTACTACATGGATCAGCATCTCTTCAGCCGGGTCAACATCGACCGGCGGAACACCCATCTGCCTAACGGCGTGGCGCCGGACTTGGCGGCGGAGTGCAGGCATTACGAGGATCTGATTCATGATTGCGGCGGCATTGACCTCCAACTGCTGGGCATCGGTGCCGACGGCCATATCGGCTTCAACGAACCCCTGTCGGCCTTGCGATCGCGCACGCGCGAAAAGGCGCTGACGCCGGCCACCCTCAAGCAAAACGCGCCGTTGTTCGGCGGCGGGAAGAATGCCGTGCCCCGCCGGGCGTTGACCATGGGCATCGGCACGATTCTGGAGGCGTCCCACATCCTGACGCTGGTCACCGGGGCGGAGAAAGCCTCGATCCTGGCCAAAGCCGTCGAAGGGCCGATGACCTCGATGGTGTCTGCGTCGGCGCTGCAGCTCCATCCCGATTGCAAGGTGATCGTGGATGAGGCGGCGGCGAAACGGCTGCGCGGCAAGGACTATTACCGCTGGATTTTCCAGAACGAGCCGGAGTGGCAGGAGTTCCGCCGGCGCTAGGGCAGGGGCGCCTTTTTCCAGGTCTGCAATAAAACAGTTGACGCCAACTACTGTTTGTAGTATTAGAAAATCTAATGCGGCAGTACCGCTATATTAGAAAATGTAATGCAGATAGATGCGTTAAAGATTTATTGCGACGTGGTTCGGTTTCGCAGCTTCTCGCGGGGCGCGGAGGCGAACGATGTGTTGCAGGCGACGGCGAGCCAGACAGTCCAGCGGCTGGAAGAGCATCTGGGGGTTGGGCTGATTGACCGTTCGCGGCGGCCGTGGGAGCTTACGGCCGAGGGACGGGTGTTTTATGACGGTTGCCGCGAGGTGGTGGAGCGGTATCACGAGGTGGAAGCCGCGGTACGGGGGACACGCGCCGCGGTGGATACGATCATCCGTGTGGCTGCGATCTATTCGGTCAATCTCCGGGACATGAGCCAGTGCGTGCAGCGGTTCAACGAACTGCGTCCGCAGGCGCGCGTGGAGATCGAGTACTTGCACCCGGAGCGGGTGTGCGAGCGGGTGCTGAATGACGAGGTTAATCTCGGCATTCTTTCCTTTCCAGAGGGCCGGCCCGGGCTGGCGGTGATTCCTTGGCGGGAGGAACCGATGGTGCTGGCGTGTCATCCGCGGCACAACCTGGCGACACAGAAGACCGTGGGTTTTGGACAACTGGCCGGGGAATCGTATGTTGGGTTCGATGCTGAACTGGTCGTGGGGAAGAAGATCGAGCGGCATCTGAAAGAACAGGGTGCTCATGTGAAGCCGGTGTTGCGATTTGACAACATTGAGGCGATCAAGCGGGCGGTGGAGGTGGGCTCGGGCGTGTCCGTGCTGCCGCTGCCGACGCTGGAGCACGAGTTGCGGCTGGGCACGCTGGCGGCCGTGTCTTTTGAGAAGCACCCGTTTGTGCGGCCGCTGGGCATTGTGTATCGCCGGGGACGGAAACTTTACGCGAACACCGAGGCGTTTATCGAGGTTCTGAAAAACGGCAACGGGAACGCGGCAGCGAAGAAAGGTTGAATTACTGAACATGTTACAGGCTCCGAAAGCACAGGGGTTGTATGATCCGCGTAATGAGCACGACGCGTGTGGCGTCGCTTTCGTCGTCAATATCAAGGGCAAGCGGTCCAACCGTGTCGTCCGGGACGCGCTGACGGCGCTGGTCAATCTGCGCCACCGTGGCGCTTGCGGTTGCGAAGCGAACACGGGCGACGGCGCGGGCATTCTGATGCAGATGCCCCACGAGTTTTTGAAGCAGGCCTCGAAGGCCGCCAAAATCGCCCTGCCAAGCGCCGGCGAATACGGTGTCGGCCAGATTTTCATGTCGCAGAACGAGGCGGAGCGCCAGGAGTGCGAGAAGGTGTTCGAACAGATCGTGGCGGAGGAGGGGCAGCGGGTGCTCGGCTGGCGTACGGTGCCCACCCTTAACTCCACCCTGGGATCGACCGCGAAGGCGGCCGAGCCGTTTGTGCGGCAGGTGTTCATCGGACACGGGGCGAAGGTCGCGGATGAGATGGCCTTCGAGCGGAAGTTGTACATCATCCGCCGGCGCGCGGAAAACGCCATCCGGTACGGGCGGGGCGGCCGGAAGATTGCCGGTGGCGACCAGTTTTACGTTTGCAGCCTCTCGTTCAAGACGCTCATTTACAAGGGCATGTTGATGTCGGAGCAGGTGGAGGAGTTTTTTGCCGACCTGAAGGACCCGGCGGTGGAAAGCGCGCTCTGTCTCGTGCACTCGCGGTTCAGCACCAACACCTTCCCAAGCTGGCCGCGCGCGCATCCGTACCGCTACGTGGCGCACAACGGCGAAATCAACACGCTGCGGGGCAACATCAACTGGATGCACGCCCGTCAGATGCTGTTCGAGAGCGATGTGTGGGGCGGCGACATTGAGAAGCTGAGGCCGATCATCTGCACGGACGGCAGCGACTCGGCGATGTTCGACAACTGCCTTGAGTTCCTCACGCTGTCGGGACGTTCGCTGCCCCATGCGGTGATGATGATGATCCCGGAGCCCTGGGAGAACCATGAGATGATGAAAGACGACAAGCGCGCGTTCTACGAGTATCACGCGTGCTTGATGGAGCCCTGGGATGGGCCGGCGTCGATCGCCTTTACGGACGGCCGCAGGATCGGCGCGGTGCTCGACCGCAACGGCCTGCGTCCGTCGCGGTACTATGTCACCAAGGACGACCAGGTCATCATGGCCTCGGAAGTCGGTGTCCTGGACGTCGCGCCGGAGCGTGTGCTCCAGAAGGGCCGGCTTCAGCCCGGGCGCATGTTCCTGGTGGACACGGAAGAGGGGCGCATTGTCGCGGATGAGGAACTGAAGAATCGCATCTCCGGGGAGCAGCCGTACCGGGTGTGGCTCGACGTGAACATGATTCACCTCGACGACCTGCCTGATCCGCCGCACGTCTTCGAGCCCGACCACGAGACCGTGGTCCAGCGCGAGCTGGCGTTCGGGTACACTTTCGAGGAACTGCGCAAGATCATGGGACCGATGGCCACGGATGGCGTGGAACCCATCGGCTCGATGGGCAACGACACGCCGCTGGCGGTGCTGTCGAACCGCCCGCAGTTGCTCTACAACTATTTCAAGCAGCTTTTCGCGCAGGTCACCAATCCGCCGGTGGACTGCATTCGCGAAGAGATCATCATGTCGGCGCATACGCTGATCGGTTCGGAGCGCAACCTGCTCCAGCCGGGGCCGGAGAGCTGCCGGATGATCGAACTCGACCGTCCCATCCTCAGCAACGAGGAGCTGGAAAAGCTGCGGCACATCCAGCGCCCGGGATTCAAGTCGGTCACGCTGCCGATCCTGTTCCCGGCGAAGTCCGGCGGCAAGGGCTTGGAGGCGGCGTTGGAAGGGGTGTTTCAGCGCGCCAACAAGGCCATCGCCGACGGCGTGAACATCCTCATCCTGTCCGACCGTGGCGTGAATGGTGAAATGGCGCCGATTCCCGCGCTGCTGGCGGTGGCGGGGTTGCATCATCACCTGGTCCGCGAAGGCACGCGCACACGCATTGGCCTGGTCCTGGAGTCGGGCGAGCCGCGCGAGGTGCACCATTTCGCGTTGCTGGTGGGGTATGGTGCCACGGCCATCAATCCCTACCTGGGCTTTGAAGCCCTCGACGACATGATTCGCGAGGGATTGTTGACCGGCGTGGACCACAAGAAGGCGGTCAAGAACTTCGTCAAGGCGGCGGTGAAGGGCGTGGTCAAGACGATGTCCAAGATGGGCATTTCGACCATCCAGAGCTATCGTGGTGCGCAGATCTTCGAGGCGATTGGTCTCAATCACAGCGTCATCGACACGTATTTCACCAACACGGCGACTCAGGTAGAGGGCGCCGGGCTCGACGCCATCGCCGAGGAGGCCCGGCAGCGGCATCACACCGGTTTCCCGGAACGCGGCGTGCATGGCCCGGCATTGCGCCCGGGCGGCCAGTACCAATGGCGCGCCGACGGCGAATACCACCTGTTCAACCCGGAGACGATTCATAAGCTGCAGTTGGCGGCCCGCACGAACAACTACGGCGTGTTCAAGGAATACTGCATCGAGATCGACGACCAGTTGCGGCATCTCTGCACGCTGCGCGGGTTGTTCCAGTTGAAGTATCTGGACCAGCCGATCTCGATCGAGGAGGTCGAGTCTGTGGAGAGCATCGTCAAGCGGTTCAAGACCGGCGCGATGAGTTACGGCTCCATCAGTCAGGAGGCACACGAGACGATGGCCATCGCCATGAACCGCCTCGGCGGCAAGAGCAACACCGGCGAGGGCGGCGAGGACCCGGCGCGCTTCCGCGTCAGCCCTAACGGCGATTCGAAGAACAGCGCCATCAAGCAGGTGGCCAGCGGCCGGTTCGGCGTGACCAGCGAGTATCTGGTCAACGCGAAGGAACTCCAGATCAAGATGGCGCAGGGCGCGAAGCCCGGCGAAGGTGGCCAGTTGCCCGGGCGCAAGGTGTACCCCTGGGTGGCTAAGGTGCGTCACTCGACGCCCGGAGTGGGGCTGATTTCCCCGCCGCCGCACCATGACATCTATTCCATCGAGGACCTGGCGGAGTTGATTCACGATCTGAAGAACGCCAACGTCCATGCGCGCGTCAGCGTCAAGCTGGTCGCGGAAATGGGCGTGGGCACGGTCGCCGCAGGGGTGGCCAAAGGCCATGCCGACGTCATCCTGATCAGCGGTTACGACGGCGGCACGGGCGCCTCGCCGCTCACCTCGATCAAGCACGCAGGCACGCCGTGGGAACTCGGCTTGGCCGAGACGCACCAGACGCTGGTGTTGAACAATCTCCGGAGCCGCGTCTATGTGGAGACCGACGGCCAGTTGCGCACCGGGCGCGACATCGCCATTGCCGCCATGCTTGGCGCGGAGGAGTTCGGATTCGCCACCGCACCGCTGGTGGTCATGGGATGCGTCATGATGCGCGTCTGCCATTCGGACACCTGCCCGGTGGGCGTGGCGACGCAAAACCCGGAGTTGCGCAAGAAGTTCGCCGGCAAGCCGGAGCATCTCGTCAACTTCTTCCACATGATCGCGCAAAACCTGCGCGAGGAAATGGCGAAGCTCGGTTTCCGCACGCTCAATGAGATGGTGGGCCGTTCCGACAAGCTCGACAAGGCCCGGGCCATCGACCACTACAAGGCGCAGGGGCTTGACTTCTCGCGGATCTTCTATCAACCGCCGGTGGGGCTGGAAGTCGGTCGGTACCGGCAGGTGGCGCAAGATCACGGGTTGGGCGAGTCGCTCGACCAGCAGGTGCTGTTAAAGCTGTGCGCGCCGGCCATCGAGCGGGGCGACGAGGTGAGGGCTGAACTGCCGATCAAGAACGTCAACCGCGTGGTCTGCACACAGGTGGGCAGCGAGGTGACACGGCGGTGGGGCAGCGAGGGATTGCCCGAGGACACCATTCATTTGAAGTTCAACGGGTCCGCGGGCCAGAGCTTTGGCGCGTTTGTGCCGCGGGGCATCACGCTGGAGCTGGAAGGCGACTGCAACGACTACATCGGCAAGGGCCTCAGCGGCGGCAAGATCATCGTTTATCCGCCGAAGGAGTCCACGTTCGTGCCGGAGGAGAACATCATCGTCGGCAACGTCGGTCTTTACGGCGCGACGGGCGGCGAGGCCTATATCCGCGGCATGGCGGGCGAGCGCTTCGGCGTCCGCAACAGCGGCGTCCACGCTGTCGTCGAGGCGGTGGGCGACCACGGCTGCGAATACATGACGGGCGGTCGCGTGGTGGTGCTCGGGTCCACCGGGCGCAACTTCGCCGCGGGGATGAGCGGTGGCGTGGCCTACGTCCTCGACCTGACGGGCGATTTCGCCGGCCGTTGCAACAAGGACATGGTCTGCCTCGAAAAAATGGCTGACCGCAGGGAAATCATCGACGTGCGCCGTATGATCAAGCGCCACTTCCAATACACCGGCAGCCATCGTGCCGAGAGCATCCTCGAACTGTGGGAGGAGATGGTGCCGAAGTTCGTCAAGGTCATGCCGAAGGACTACAAGCGCGTGCTGGAGTGCCTGGAGCGCGCCAAGGATGCCGGACTGACCGGCGACGAGGCGGTCATGCGTGCTTTTGAGGAGAACAAGGCGGACCTGGCCCGCGTCGGCGGCAACTAGGTGCATCGCGACGCATCACGAATTACACGTTACGAATTACGAGTCACGAACATGGGCAAACCAACAGGATTCATGGAGTTCAAGCGCGAGCTGCCGCAGGACCAGCCCGAACTGGAACGGCTCAAGCACTGGAACGAATTCCACCGGCATCTGCCGGAGGACAAACTCAAACTGCAGGGCGCGCGTTGCATGGACTGCGGCGTGCCGTTCTGCCACGTCGGCCGCCTGCTCGCCGGGATGGCGTCGGGCTGCCCGATCAACAACCTGATCCCCGAGTGGAACGACCTCGTGTACCGCGGCCTCTGGTTCGAGGCGCTCGAGCGGTTGATGAAGACCAACAACTTTCCCGAGTTCACCGGGCGGGTGTGTCCCGCGCCGTGCGAGGGCTCGTGCGTCCTCGGCATGAACGAGCCGGCGGTCACGATCAAGCAGATCGAGTGCGAGATTATTGACCGCGGGTGGGAGAAGGGATGGGTCCAGGTGCCCGCGCCGGCGAAGCGCACGGACAAGAGGGTGGCCGTGGTCGGTTCCGGTCCGTCCGGGCTGGCCGCCGCCGAGCAGCTCAATAGTGCCGGCCATGAGGTCACGGTGTTCGAGCGGGCCGACCGCGTCGGCGGGTTGCTGATGTACGGCATCCCGAACATGAAGCTCGACAAGAAGGTGGTCCTTCGCCGCGTCGAGTTGATGGAAAAGGCCGGGGTGAAATTCGTCACCAACACCGAGGTGGGCAAGACCGTGCCGGCCGCGAAGTTGCGGAAGGATTTCAACGCCCTTGTGCTGTGCGCCGGCGCGACCAAGCCCCGTGACCTGGCCATCGAAGGACGCCATCTCAAGGGCATTCACTACGCGATGCACGCGGGGATATATGCGGCTGAATCGATCGTCGCTGCCCTCAAAGAGAGTTCACGTGATTCTAGTACGTATGATGCAAGAGTTCGGGAAAGTGTTATCGG
>CAZAAF010000162.1:7841-8876 GCA_964482575.1 uncultured Verrucomicrobiota bacterium
ACACCCAGGCAGTGCTCTCCTCGAACGCCGCCGCCGGGTCGATCCACGCACCCGGCAGGGACGTCGTCGTCATCGGTGGCGGCGACACCGGCACCGACTGCGTCGGCACGTCGCTGCGCCATGGGTGCAAGAGTCTGGCGCAGCTCGAAATCATGGCCAAGCCGCCGGCGCGTCGCGCGGCGGACAATCCCTGGCCGCAGTGGCCGAAGGTGTACAAGCTTGACTACGGCCAGGAAGAGGCCGAGGCAAAGTTTGGCGCCGACCCGCGCCAGTATCTCGTCACCGCGAAGCGTTTCGTGGGCGACGAGCAGGGCAACGTCACGGGCATTGAAATTGTCAATGTCCAGTGGACCAAGGATGACAAGGGACGGTTCATCCCGAAGAACGTCGCCGGTTCCGAACGGGTGATTTCAGCCCAGCTCGTGCTGCTGGCCATGGGGTTCCTCGGTCCCGAGGACACGATCGCGAAGGAACTGCAACTGGAGTGCGACCCGCGTTCCAACTTCAAGGCCGAACACGGCCGGTTCGCGACCAACATTCCCGGGGTTTTTGCCGCGGGCGACTGCCGCCGTGGCCAGAGTCTCGTGGTCTGGGCGATCAATGAGGGGCGCGGCGCGGCCCGTGAATGCGACCGCTGGCTGATGGGTTCGACCGATCTGCCCTAGGGCGGACAGGATGGAGTTTCTTTAAGTTGTTTCGCTCGCGCCGGTGGCGGCGCATCTCGCGGTTGACGACGCGGACGACCTGTGGCTAACTGGCACGACGATGAACACCTCGATATCCCGCCGTCATTTTTTCTCTGCGACCGCCACCGTTGTTGCCGGGCTGTCGATGTCTCGTTGGGTGTCCGCCGCCTCCGCGGCATCCGTTGAGTTTGGCGTCTGCACACAACTCAAGAAGGCTGCGCAGCTCAAGCAGGCCGGTTTCCACTACGTCGAGGAAAACGTCGCCAGCGTCCTGCTGCCCAAGGCCACCGACGAGGACTTTGCGAAGAAGCTGGCCGAGATCAAGGCCGCGCCCCTGCCGATTCGCTCC
>CAZAAF010000163.1:0-8853 GCA_964482575.1 uncultured Verrucomicrobiota bacterium
ATGCCGTGGACACCAATGGCGTGGCCATGGCTCCGCAATTGCTGCACGGCATCCAGCGCCTGCCGGTCGATCACGCCACTGATGAAGAACGTGGCCCGCGCGCCGTACTTGTCCAGCAACGGCAAGGCCTTGATCCAATCATCGAAGTTACGATCATCAAACGAGATGACCACGCCACCTTGATTCAGGCCCTGCGGGATCGGTGCGCCCGCGGTCGTGGAATCAGCGTTGACCGGAAACACTGACAGGTGGGCCAACACCACGGCGACGACGAAAACGACAATACGATTGTTTGTCCGTTTGCTCATCGAGTTGTGCGAACCGTCTGTCCGGCATCACGCGCGACTACTTCCTGCGCCAAGTGACGTATTTTGCGGACGCTTCTGCGACGGCTGACGCGGCGTTCGCGGCATTCATCGCGGTGCTGCGTCCCCTTGGCGGAAATTCCCGCACAAAAGACCATGAAACCTCGGCCGTCTGGCCGTTATTGTAATGAACAAAGAAGCCGATGCGACATTCCTCGTCGAGTTCCACGCGCTCAATCTGCGCCTTGGAGGAAATACGGTTGGCCCTGCGGACCGTGCGATGCGGTTCGAGAAAGCTGAGACCATCCTCGAACTCGACGTCGAACGCATCCTCCCAAGCCAGATAGCGCACAGCCTTGATACGCACCATTTTGGCGGTGCCGAACGGCTTCTTTAGATTGTCCGACAACTTCATAACCTGCCCTCGCGTTCGAGGTCTGCGATAACCTGTAGCACTTTTCGGTCCGGTTTCCAATCGTCCATTGCCCGGCGCGTTTCCAGATCGAACCGCCCCAACAACCGTCCATTATCGGTCTGAATATGGACATGCCGCGGACGATGATCGCCCGCAAACCATGTAAAGATATAACCGCCGCGACGGATACGGCCCATCGCCAGTTTCCTCCAAACTATTTCATCGCTGCCGCAAACCGATAGCTTCCCGCCTCCACTTCCAGCACGGCGCGGTCGGCTTCCATGCGCAGGAACTTCACGCCAACGGCTTTGGACAGGGGCTTACCGCTTTCAGTGATGGCGTCGGCGCTCTTCGCGGGGACCAGGACGGTGGCGGTGGTGTTCGCCGGGATGATGACGTTGAGGGTGAGCTTGTCGCCGATCTTCTTCCACGCGCTCTCGATATGGCCGCGGATGCTGTCGTAGCCGACTTTCGCGCTGGTCAGCTTCGCGTCGGTGGTCGGGACAATGACGATCTTCCTGTAGGCCGGCCCCTCATTGCGGATGCCGCCGATGTTCTCGACCATCCATTGATAGACCGCGCCGAAGCTGTAGTGGGCAAAACTGTTCATGCCGGGGTCCTGGAAGCCCTTCTCCGGCGTCCAGCCGTCCCAACGCTCCCAGATGCTGGTCGCGCCGTGTTTGATGGAAAAGCCCCACGACGGGAAGGTGTCGTTGTGAATGAGCCGGTATGCGACGTCGTTGCGGCCGATCTTTGCCAGCGCCAGCATCAGGTCCTTCGTGCCGATGAAGCCGGTGGAGAGATGGCAATCGCGCGACTCGATGTTTTCGACGAGATACTTCGCGGCGAGCTTCGCCTTTTCACCGTCCACAAGGCCGTAGGCCAGCGCGAGCACGTAGCAGCACTGCGTGTCGCCCTTGATGCGGCCATCCGCGGCGACGTACGCTTTGTTGAACGCAGCCTTGATCTGCTCGAACAACGCGTTGTACTTCGCGGCATCTTCGGTCTTGCCGAGCACCTCGGCGGCGCGGGCCACGAGCTTCGTGCTGTAGGCGAAGTACGCCTCGTAGATGACGTCCTTGGGCGTGTCGGCGTTGATGCTCAGCCAGTCGCCGAAGCAATGATACTTCGCCGGCGGCAACAGCTCGGGCGTGCTGCGGTTCTTGCAGAACGCGATGAACTTCGTCATGGCGTCGTAATGGTGCTCCAGCACACGGCGGTCGCCGTACACTTCGTAGATGGTCCAGGGGCAAATCACGCCCGCCTCCTGCCACGCGGGACCGCCATCGGGCCCGGCCACCTTCACCGGCGCGACCATCGGGAACTGGCCGTCCTCGCGCTGGCTGTCCTGGCAAAGGTCCACGAGCCACTTGGTGAAGAACGCCTGCACGTCGCAGTTGAGTGTGGCAGTGCGGACATACACCTGCGCATCACCGGTCCAGCCGAGCCGCTCATCGCGCTGCGGGCAATCGGTCGGGAGGTCAATGAAGTTTGCGCGCTGGGTCCAGTAGCCGTTGCCGTGAAGCTGGTTCAACATCGGGTCGGAACACACGAAGCTGCCCACCACGGGTGTGGCGCTGCTGAGCGCGAGGCCCACCACCGTGTCCTCGGACGGTTTCCGGCCAAGCCCCGAGACCTCGATGTATTGGAACCCGTGGAACGTCGCACGCGGCACCCACGTCTCCCAGCCATCGCCGCGGCAGATGTAGGTGTCGGTCGTGCGAGCGCTGCGGAGGTTGGTCGTGTAAATCGAGCCGTCGGGATTCAGCCGCTCGGCGAATCGCAGTACAATCTTCTGGCCTGCGGTGCCCTTGACCTTGAGGCGCGGCACGCCGGCGAAATTCCGGCCGAGATTGAGGACATAGACGCCCTTCGACGGCTCCGTGACAGCCTTCGCGCGCACTTCGGCGAACACCTGCACCGGCTGGCCCGGGTGCGCCTCGACTTTCGGGTGCACCTCATTGCACCCCACGACCACTGGCTCCCATTTCGCGTCGTCAAATCCGGGCGCGTCCCAGCCGATCAACTCGCGGCGGGCGTCGTAGGTCTCGCCCATCAGGAAATCGCCCTCCAGGATCGGGCCGACGGATGCCTTCCAGTTCGGACCCGTGGCCACCACCGCACAGGAGCCGTCGGCGTACTGGAGATTCAGTTGGGCGCGCAGCCGGGGCAGCTTGCCGTAGTGGTCGCGCATGTGGCCGTAACCGACGTACCCGGAGAACCAGCCGTCGGAAAGCGTCGCGCCGAGCGCGTTGTCGCCCTGACGGACCAGCGGGGTCACGTCGTAGGCGCGGTAGTGGACACGCTTGTTGTAGTCGGTCCAGCCCGGCGTGAAGAACTCATCGCACACGGCGCGGCCATTGACGCGGCAGTCGGCCATGCCGAGCGCGGTCACGTACAGCGTCGCGTGCGCCACCGGCTTCTCCGCGCGGAATCCGGTGCGGAAGAACGGCACCGGCGGCAGATGCACCGTCTCAAGCTTCGCCTTGCCCCACGGCTGCATGCCGTAATCGCCGAGCACGCGCGCGGCGGGCCATGACGCCGTGTCGAGGTCGCGCTTGTGCCAGTTGGCGCCGGGCTTGTTCGTGGTCTTCCAGGAACCGTCCGTCACGTGCGTGAGGGTCTTGCCATCGGACGTGGTCACAACGATCTTGATGATGAGGCCCGCGGGACCTTCCGCCGCGTTCCAGACCTCGGCGCGGATGCTGTTGTCGCCGCCATTCAGCGTCGGCGTCAGGTCCGTGAGCTTCGAGGTCTGCCAGGCGGAACCGCTGACCACCATGCGTGTATTGACGACCACCTTGTAGCTGTCGTCACCGACCGCGAGCAGTTCCGCCCTGGAAATCTTCACATCGGCGGGCAGCGTGAACGTGCTGACGAACAGCCGGTACGCGGCGGGGGCATTCGGCTGGGGATCGGGCGCGTGCCAGATCCATTTCGCGCCATCGAGCGGCGCCACCGGAAGTTCGACGTTCGTGCGCACCTTGTCGTAGCCGATCCACTCGGCCTTCCAATCGTCGGTCTTCAACAACCCCATCGTCCACGTCGCGGGCTTGCTCCAGTCCGACACCACGCCCTCGCGGTCCCAGACCTTCACCTTCCACTCACAGCGTTGATTCGACACCAGCGACTTGCCGGCATACGCCACGCCGATGGTCTCGTCGCCCATGACCTTGCCGGTGTCCCAGATCGTCGCGCCACCGCTGGTGACCACGATCTGGTAGGACGTCTGCTTCTGGCCCCTCGCAGCCTCCCCCTTGCCCGTCGCCTCCACAATCCAACTCAGCCGCGGCGATGTTTCATCCAGGCCCATCGGGTTGACGCGGTATTCGCAGCGCAACAGCCCCGGTGCGAGGCCGGGCTTCGGGGTTGCGGCCGTGGCATTCAAGGCCAGTGTGCACATCAACGTGGCCACAAGAAGAAGGGATTCAGTTTTCATAATTGTCGGTATTCAATACTGAAGTTTGAAACGGCTGACATCAAGAGGCTTTGTGTTCCATCCAGAACGGCGCAGTGACAAACCACAGCGCCGTGCCGCCGAGCATCCACGCTTGGGTCTGCGCGAGATTCAGCGCGTCGCCAAAGAACAGGCATGCCGGCGCGAGCGTCACACCCAGCGCCAGCCACGAGAGGATTTGGGCGATGCGTTTCATGCGTGTTTCGTCCTTTGCCAGACCCGACTCAGCCCCACATACAGCACCGCCGCCACGAACCATCCGGGCAGGCTGACGAAGTAAATCTGAACACCGGCGAATTGCACCAGCGCAGTGCAGACAGCCATGGTCAGGAACCATGCGAGGCCGGCAGCCCAGTTGAAGGTCGCGCCGGTGGCCTCGGCGTAGTTCCGACGCAGGCCCAACCGCTCCAGCAGCCAGAAGTCCACGAAGATCACCGCGCCCATCGGCATCAGGATCATGCCCCAGAGCGCGACGAAATCGAGCAACCGCATCGTCACCAGCGGGAAGACGGCGGTGACGCTTGCAAAGAGGCCGGTCAACAGCGTGACGCGGAAGCGCGACGACGACGGCACGAGCGACTGGAACGCGAGACCGGCGCGATAGAGCGTCGGGTTGGCGGTGGTCCAGCCAGCGGCGATGACACAGAGCAGCCCGGCGATGCCGCACGCGCGAAACGCCAACGGGCCGGGCAGCACGGCGGTGTTCGCCGGGTCCTGGTGGAGCTGCAGCGCGTAAAGAATCGAGGCGGCGATCCACGCCATGAAGTGACCGATGAACATGCCCGCCGACGATGCGAGACCGTACCACGGCTTTTTCGCGTAACGGAACAACGAGAGGTCGGCCATGCCGATATGCCACGCCATGTTGCAGAACCACGCGAAGAACATAACGTGCCAGAACGTGAACTTCACCTGCCCCGGCATCGGGTCGCCGCCCTTCCAGATTACCGTCTGCGCGACATGCCAGAAATCGCCCAGCGAGGTCAGGCCGAGCTGGCGCAGGCCGACGATGCCGAACGCGATGAACACCACCACCATCCACGGCACCGCCATGTTCGCAAACTCCGCGACGAATTTGTAGCCGTACGCCGCCACCAGCGCGAAGAGCGCACCCGTGATCAGCACCGCCACAACCCACCCCAGGCTGTTCGGCAGCAGGTCGCCGAAGCCGGGCATGGGAAATTTAAACCAGACGCCCAGCGCCGTGGCGGAGACCGTAATCATCGCGCCGGCGAGGAACGTGAACATGACGCCGTTGGCGACGTTGTAGAGCGTGACCAGCTTGCGCCCGCAGATTTTCTCGAGCTGGTAATAGAGCGTCAGCCGCACGCGCGTGGCGATCGGCGCGGTAAAGAGCGTCCAGCTCATCACCGCCAGCAGGTTGCCGACAATCAGGCCGACAATGAGATCGAACGCGCTGACGCCTGCCGCGAGAAACAGCGGTCCGATCATCAGCTCGGTGCCCGCGACGTGTTCGCCCGCGAACTGGCCGACGTAGCTCTTGAGCCCGAGCAGCGCGCGCTCGGGCACCCGCTCGCGCTCAAACTCCTCGACCGGATCGGTGGAATGCTGCGGTTCGCTCATGACCTTGAGCGGCTGGCTACTTCGCCAGCGACCCGCTATAGCCGGAGACGACGGCGGAGAGCAGCAGCAGCACCAGGCCGATGCCGAGTAGGCGGCGCGTCTTGCCACTCGTGCCCTTCCATTCGCCGATGAAGATGCCGATGAGCGTGCTGAAGAGGATCGCGGCGGCCATGAGCAGCGCCCAGCCGACGTACGCGGTCTTGCCCATCGCCGGCTCGCCGGTCTTGAAGCAGATGAACTGCGAGCACCAGATCGCGCCCGCGATGGCCGCGAAGAGGAAGTTGCCCGCCAGCGGCGCGCCGGACTTGAGATAGTCGCCGGTGGTCTTGTTCTTCACATTAAGAAAGAGGCACCAGAAGAAATTGACCGTGAACCCGCCGAGCAGCACCACCACGAGCACCGGCATCCCGCTCCAGGTCGTCGTGGTGACCGGCGCGGTGGTCTCGGCCAGCTTCTGGATCGACGGCCCGCCGACCAGCCCCCAGCCCATGCCGGAACTCATCAAGCCGGAGAAGACTGCGGCGAGGATGCCCTTCTTGAAGTCGTATTCGGCGACCGCCTTTTTCTTTTCCTCCTCGGGCAGCTCCTTCTCTTTCGACATGCCGGCCATGCCGACCATGACGATGCCCGCCAGCGACACCAGCACGCCGATGAAGGACGCGATGCCCGCGCCCGGCTCGAGCAACTGGCCGAACTCGCCCTTCAGAATCTTCGGGACCAGCGTCCCCGCCGCGGAACAGATGCCGCAGCCGAGCGCCAGGCCGAGGCCGACGCCGAGGTAGCGGATCATCAGGCCCCACGTCAGGCCGCCAACGCCCCACATGGCGCCGCAGGCGTAGCAATACCAGAGTTCTTTCGAGGGCGCGGCACCGAGCACCTTGCAGACGTTCGGCGACGTGCTGAACGCGAGCACCCACGGCACGATCAGCAGGCCGAAGAGTGCATAGACCGCCCAATAGCTCTCCCACGCCCAGTTTTTGACCTTCTTGAACGGCAGGTAAAACACCGCGCCTGCCAGGCCGCCGAGCGCAAAGATGAGCACGCCGAGCGCTGGATTGGTTGCCGCGTCCGCTGGATTCATGTGGTATTCCTTTTCGCTTCGGACATCGCAAGATGTAAAACATGAAACGTAAGCGGAGCCGCTGCTCCGTCACGCGACGTTTTACGTTTTACGCTTCACGTTTCACGCACCGCCTACTTCCGCTTCGACAGCACGTCCTTTTCGTACTGCTTCACCTCGTGGAGCCAGGCTTCGCCGACCGGCACGCCGGACTTCGCGCAGTAGTAATCCCAGACCGCGGCGAACGGCAGCGACTTGGCCTCCTCGAACCACGCCAGGCGGCTCGTGTAATCGCCGCTCTCCTCCGCCACCTGCAGCTTCGCGGTCGGCTCGAGCATCGCGCACAACAGCGCCTTGAGCATGTTGCGCGTGCCGATGACCCACGCCGCGATGCGGTTGATGCTCGCGTCGAAATAATCCAGGCCGATGTGCGTGTCGTCGAGGTAATCGCCGCGCACGAGTTCCTGCGCCAGCGCCAGCAGGTCGTCGTTGAGGATGACGACGTGGTCGCTGTCCCAGCGGACGCCGCGGCTGACGTGCAGCAGGATCTCCGGGATGAACTGGAACACCGAACTGATCTTGTCGGTGATCGTCTCCGTCGGATGATAGTGGCCGGTGTCGAGCGTGAAGAGCTTCTGCCGCGAGACGGCGTAGCCGAGGTAATACTCGTGCGAACCGACCGTGTAGCTTTCGCAGCCGATGCCGAAGAGCTTGCCCTCGACCGAGTCGCGGTTGAACTTCGGGTCCACCTTCGCGGCGAAGATCTCGTCCAGCGACGCCGTGAGGCGCTTGCGCGGCCCGATGCGGTCCACGGGGATGTCCTTCATGCCGTCGGGGATCCAGAAGTTGTTGATGCAGGTCTTGCCGAGGGCCTTGCCCATGACCGCGCCGATCTTGCGGCAGGCGATGCCGTGGTCCACCCAGAACTTGCGGATGCCCTTGTCGGCGTGCGAGAGCGTGAAGTTGTCCGCCGCGTTCGGGTGCGAGAAGAACGTCGGGTTGAAGTCCAGGCCGATGCCGAGCTTCTTCGCCCCGTCGATCCATCCCTGGAACTGCTTCGGCTCGAATTCATTGCGGTCCACCTTCTTGCCGCCGAACTCGCCGTAGAAGGCGTGGATGTTGAAGCGATGCCTGCCGGGAATCATCGAGAGCGCCTTCTCGGCGTCGCTGCGCAACTCGGCGGGGGTGCGGGCCTTGCCGGGGTAATTGCCCGTGGCCGCCAGACCGCCGCCCAGGCCGGTGCCCAGCTTCTCAAACCCGCCCACGTCGTCGCCCTGCCAGCAGTGGAGCGAGACCGGCACCGAGGCGAGCCATTGCAGCGCCTTGTCGGTATCCACGCCCACCTCGGTGTAACGCTCCGCGGCCAGTTGATAGCTTTTCTCAATGTTCTTCATGTTGTTCCTCGTCGTTCCTGGGTTAATGGCTGCGCACTGAAATTGTGGGCGCGCACTCTACCGCAACCGCGCCGGGCCGTCCACAACGATAGCGCGGCGTTGAAGAAGAAAACGCGCCCGCCGCGAAGGCGCCGCGCGCACGGCGGGGATTGGAATGAGACGCCCGGGCCCCGGGTCGTCCGGGCTCCCCTAGCGGGCCGCCGGCCCGGGCTTCGGGCCGGCGGGATTGAGGGCCTGCGGCAGCGCCACGCCCACCGGCCGGCCCATGATCGGCTCGGCGGTCTGGTACAGCGCCACGAGCGATCCCTGGACGTGTCCCCACAGGTCGCGCAGGACCGGCGATACTTCGAGCGTGGGGAAAAACCGTTCCTCCTCCACCCACGCATCCAGCAGGCGCTCGCTGCAGTACCGCAGTCAGTCGGGCCGCGGCCAGCGTTCGGACGAGGTGGCCCCGGCGAACTTGCGCGCCGCGTCGCGCAGATGGAGCGCGGCGGCCATGGCCTTGCTCTGGTCCGGCGTGCGCATCTGCTGCCAGCGGAGCTTGTCGTAGAAGATGTTGCAGTTCTGCTCGGCCTCCTTCGCGGCGGCCCGCAATCCCGCCACGGCCTGGGGCGATTGATTGGCCAGCGTCTGTGCCG
>CAZAAF010000164.1:0-8840 GCA_964482575.1 uncultured Verrucomicrobiota bacterium
CTGCGAAGCAGAAGGACTTCGGGGATGTGGACGGCAGCGGCCAGACACTGGACTTCCGATCGGATGAGGCGCGGCAGAAGGCGGTGGCGTGGTTCCTGCACACGCTGCAGGATCGCTGGCAACGCGCCGGGTTCCGGCATCTGAAACTGTGGGGGTTCTATTGGATGAATGAGGGCATCGGCCCCGCCGACGAGGCCATCGTCAAGACAACGGCGCAGGAGATTCACAAGCTCGGTTTCAAATTCCACTGGATTCCGTGGTTCAACGCGCCCGGGGTCGAAAAGTGGCGGGACCTGGGTTTTGACCTGGTCATCATGCAGCCGAACTACGCATTCATTCCACCGGCGGGATTGTTGCGGATTCCCGACGAGAATCGGTTGACGACCGCCGCGAACATCTGCCGGCGGCTGGGCATGGGCATCGAAATGGAACTGAACATCAGCGGAGGATGGGATCCGCGGCGGGCGATGTTGGTGGACCCCCGGGACAGCCTGAACCTCCAGCTTTATCTCGATCACGGCGATGCCTCGCTGGACGGTTATCAGCGCGGTGCGGTGCGCGCCTATTATCAAGGCAGCACCGCCATCGCCAGTCTCGGCCGCAGCCACAACCCCAACTTGCGCCAACTGTACGACGACCTGTATCGATTCCACAAGGGCACCTACAAACGCCGCCGGCCTTATCAGCCGTTGCAGGCGACGGCGGCGTGTCTGGTGGATGGTCGCTGGACAACCCGTCCGGAGTCCCCGGCGAAAGCCGTTTCCCTGGCAGGCCCTCGAGCCACGCTGCTGCTGAATCTGGAAGGCTCGCGGTTGGCGGGTGACGTTCGCATCCACTTTGCCGGCAAGCAGGCGCCCCAACACGTGAGCCTGGCGCTGGCTTCCGACCCGACGGGCGGGGCGTTTGAGGAGGTTGCGGCGTGTGATGACGTCCTTGTGCGCCCCCAGGACGGTGGCGGCTTTGCCCTTTTGAGTTTCCCGGCTCGGCTTGCACGGCGGATGCGCATGGATTTCGCCGTGAAAGCCGACGAGTCCGTGGCCGTGGATGAGATCCTGCTCATGCCGGCCGCCCACTTGTTATGGGGATGCCCGTACGAACTCAGCCTGAACGGAACGGACGAGGCCCATTGTCTGGCGGATGGCGTGACAGACAGCGACGCAATGGCCTTCTGGCGGGACGGCCACGGCGAGGTGCGCTTCGAATTGCAGGAAGCCTGGTACGCCGAGTCGTTGCGGGTGCATTTCCGGCGCGTGAGTCACAAACCATCCACCCCGTATCTTTCGTTGGAGGGCACGGCCGGCAACTTCGCGGCAGACCACGATGGTTGGGCCGTGATCCCGATCAACGGCCCGGTTCAACGGTTGACGCTCCACGTGGAGGATGCCGCAACCGGGGTGGTGGCCGTGGACGAGGTGGCCTTGTTGCCGGCAAAGAATCTTGCCGCCGGGTGCGCCTATACCTATACCCCTCCGTTCCATGCCAAGTACCCGGATGACGGCCGCAAGCTGACCGATGGCGAACTGTCACACGGCTTCGGCGACGGCCGGATGGTCGGCTGGGCCGGGTGGTCCGGCCCGCGTGACGTGACCATCACCGTGGATCTTGGCGCGACGCACGCGGTGGATGCAGTGGAGGCTCACGTGCAGGGTGGCGGGGCGGCGGCGGTGGAATTCCCGGAGCGGGCGGTCGTGAGTGTTTCGGACGACGGCCGCCAGTGGCTGCCGGTGGCTGCATCGCGCAAGGCCCCGGAGGTAACCGAGTCCCGTGAGTCGAAGGGAATCCGCAGCGCACTCGGCTGGATCAAGCTGCCAACGCCAGGCGCCCGCGGCCGTTATGTCCGGCTGCGGTTGACGCCG
This sequence comes from uncultured Verrucomicrobiota bacterium, assembly GCA_964482575.1. Classification (GTDB taxonomy): domain Bacteria; phylum Verrucomicrobiota; class Verrucomicrobiia; order CAIQCK01; family CAIQCK01; genus CAIQCK01. The sequence goes on from CAZAAF010000164.1 coordinate 1,857, forward strand.
ACGAGTTGGTTGATGGTCAGCGAAATCCGGGTTTTCTCGGGCGGGGAGAACGTGGCCTTGAAGCGGCCGTATTCGATCCAGCCACAACCCACAGGCGAAGAACCGTACGCAGACAACACCGGCGTGTTGACCGATGGCTATTATGCAAAATCGGGGGGCGGTTGGAAGTCCTGTGCGGGATTCATTCGGGGAGAACCGGCGGTGACCGTGGACCTGGGCGCCTCTCATTGCGTCGGGGCGGCGCGTCTGCACCTTCACGGTGGCGGACCGGGCGGAGTCTGGTTTCCCGGCGAAGTGGGTGTGTCCACCTCCCAGGACGGCGAATCGTGGACACCGGCAGGCACGGTTCGCGAGCATCCTGAAGAGGACGGCAAGACGGGCGCGGTGGCCTTCATGGGCGTGACATTTTCACCGCGTGAAGCGCGCTGGGTGCGGTTCCAAATCAAGCGCCGCGGCTGGGTGATGATGGATGAAATGGAAGTGATTCCGGCCCCGCGGCCGTGAGGACCGACAACGGGCGTGGTTCAGACTGCCAGAGCGGATTGTTGTTCGTGAGCAGGACGGACCGACAAACATCTCGGATTGTCTGGTGGGCGGCAAGGTGCATGGGGTTCGGAAACAATCGCTGATCGTGTTCCCTCGTTCTGAAACAGACATCGTGGACGACGGTCAGTTACGACCCGCCCGCCTCTTGACTTCGACATTCTCGATGGATAGGTTTCGGCCAGATGATGTTGGATATACCTGTCGATCAAAGCAACATTCCCGGCATGCCAGGAAGGGACCTTTGTTACCAGAGGCTTGCCCGGGGGAGTGGGTGCGGCGCCGCTGGAGACGCGGTCCTGCAAGTGTTGGGTGCAACGGTTGGGCGTTCGGGTGGCCACGAGACGACCGTTTGGCGTGCGAGGGAAAAAGCGTGAAGAAAGTATTGCTGGTCAACGCCATTGGATCCGTCTTTGGCAACACGGATGAAAGCCCGTCTGTCGCCTTGATGGCGCTCAGTGCGGCGCTTAAAGCTGCCGGTTATGAAACGGGTCTCGTGTTCAGCAACTGGTCTGAGGCCGAATTGGCCGCCCATCTCCAGGACACGGTGGCGGTGGGCTTCTCCGTGCTGACCGGGAACGGCATCACCCAGGCGCTTTCCATGGCTGGACGCATCAAGGCGATTCGGCAAGACATGCCGATTATCTGGGGAGGGCACCATCCAACGCTCAAAGCCGAACAAACGCTGAAACACCCGCTTGTCGATTTCATTGTCAGAGGCGAAGGAGAGATTACGCTGGTGGAATTGTTGCGCGCCCTGGAGGCCGGTGCAAATAATGACACGTTCGCGGGGATCGCGGGGTTGTCCTTCAAGCAAGGGTGCGAATCGTGTCATAACCCCAACAGACAAGCCTCGGATATTAATGCAATTCCATTGCCGGATTTGTCGCTCTACGAGAAGACCTTTCGCAGTTCGCGTGAGATTCCCTACATCTCGTCCCGTGGTTGCCCTTTTGACTGCAGGTTTTGCTGCAATGCGGCCTTTAATCGCCAGCACGGACTCCGTTTCCGTCAATCGTCGATTTCCCGCGTTCTGGACGATTTGGAATCCATCAGCCGCCAGTATGATCCAAAAATGATCTTCATGTGGGATGATCTGTTCCTCGCAACACCCTCGCGCGTGGCGTCTTTTGTGGAGGGATACAGAAGGAAGAATTTCCAGTTTGGATGGCAGGCTTTTGGACGTTGCGACATCTTCTCGCGTTTGTCGGAGTCCACGGTGCGGGATTTGCAGTCCGTCAATCTAAAGAGAGTTTTCTTCGGCGTCGAATCCGGTTCTCCGGATATCCTGGAACGGATTCGGAAACGGCAAAAAGTTGACGATGTTCTTGCCGCGGCAAAAAAACTCCAGTCGTTTGAAATTGGGGCGGATTTCACTTTCATGAATGGTTTCCCTGGCGAAACCCGCCAGGATGTACGAGCGAACTTGAGACTCAGGCAGGACCTGAAACGCATCCTGCCTGAATGTTCGATTCGATTCTTTGTTTACACGCCGCTGCCGGGCACGGAGATGTTGGAAGATTGCGAACACCTTGGATACCACCCGCCTGAGACGCTTGAAGAATGGGCAACGTACGAATATCACGCCTTTGATTCCCCTTGGTTGGATCGCGGTCACCGTCGTTTCATCCAGAATATTGCCTACGCAACCCTCTTGGATAGCCTTGATACGGCGGGATGGAAGTGGTCGTTTCGGCATGTCTCAACCCGCGTGGCTCAACAAATGTCCCGCCTTCGGCTCAAGCACGGCATGCTTTCCTGCGCACCGGAACTCTGGGCGCTCTGGAAGCTGCACGAACGGGGGTTGCGCGCGACGCCGGGGCTCGATTAATTCTGGGAGTGATCAACGGCCGTCAGTCTCTGGTCACAGGCTCCAAGCCGATGGGGCGGTCACCCTTGTGACCACGACAGAGAAACCAGCCCAGGTTGGGCTTCCTTCGACCGTTTCGCCGTTCCAGACGCCGGTTGGATTGAGAGCGATTGAAGGCAGGATATTACCTCGCGTGTTGCTTGTTGTGCCAAGCACCGGAGGAACGAGACCTTGTAACTGCGGGTGACGTTGGAAAATGTAACCACTTGCTTTTCATGAGTGGCAGGGCATACTTGAAAAACAATTGTACCGGGCTCCTAGGGGGTCTGGCTATTCTCGGACATGCAAAAAACGAGTCGTTCTTCACGCAACGGGAACCCGTCATCATGGATATGGCCGGCAGCGCTGATTGCGCTGGTGGTCATCTTTTTCTGGCGATCGTTCATCACCGATCAGATTTTGATGTCCAATGACGCCTCGCTGGCCACCCTGGTCAGGGGCAAGGATATCATCGAAAAACACGGGTTTCTCAATTCATGGTCGCCCGGGAACTGGCTGGGAACTCCCACGGCAAACCCGGCCGCACCCACGTGGTTCCTGTTGTACCTGATGCCGGTGGAAGTCTTTGCGCGGTTGATTTATGCGTTCCATGCAATCGCGGTGTCGTTGATTACGTTTTATTGGCTGCGGCGGATGGATCTCTGTCACTTGGCGGCTTTCTTCGGTGGGTTGGTGATGGCGCTTGCCGGTTCCTACCTGACCTACATTTTGCCGGGACACATCAGCAAGTTTGAGATGACCACGTTTGCAACCTTGGCATTGCTGTGCGTGACGCGAGCCATGCAAACCCTGCACTGGCAGGATTTTGCGTGGGGAGGCGTCGCCCTGGGATTGGCGTTGGAGGGCGCGATTGATACGGGTGCGCTGATGGCGCTGTTGATTGGGGCGTGGTTTCTGTTTAGTGCCGGGCGGCGATGGTTGGAGGTGGATGATCGTACGAGGCGCACCTGGGTTTTGGGATTCATGCTTTTGACAGGGTTGAGTGGTTTTTGTGCGTTACCCGTCATCGGCAGCCTAATGCGAATCGGGTTGGCCACCAATGTGCCCGGCATCAAGGAAACCGATACCACCGAACAGAACTGGCAATGGGCAACCCAATGGAGTTACCCGCCCTCGGAAACAATCGACCTTTTTGCACCCGCCTACCACGGATGGAAGACTCAGGATCCGCATGGACCTTACTGGGGTACACTTGGCCGCAATCCGCAATTTGATGCCTTTGCCACGCCCGCCGACCTGCTCAAAGCTGCCAATGTGACCAATCCCGCCCAGGCCAGCCAGATTCTCCAATTCTGGAATTTCCGTTTGAACGGCGATTTTCATGGCTCCGTCACATTGCTGATGATTGTGCTGGCGCTGGTCGCGCTTTTTGCGCGCGAGACGCCAGCGTCGCCGGACGACAAACGCTCCGACTGGCGTGACGAATGGTTGTGCCGCCATCGGGCAGTCATCATTTTTTGGGCGGTGGTAGCGGGGATCGCATTGTTGACCAGTTTTGGGCGGTACTTTCCGCCCTTGTTCCGGTTGCTGCATTCGTTGCCGTTGTTCAATTCCATGCGCAACCCCAACAAACTGATGGTGATTGTCACGCCCGCACTGGCGGTGCTGGCCGCTATAGGCATGGATCGCCTCTGGCGTGAAACGGAGTCGCGGCGTTTGAACCGCGCCCAAGACGCCAAGCGATGATGCGTATGAATCGGCTGACAAAATACTTCCTGGTGGTTTTACTGGCCTTGACGGGCATGGCGATGGTCTGGATGTTTGTGCTTGCCGTCACTGCCGGCAGCCGTGAGCAGTTTTTTGCCAACGGAGGCTATGATTTATTTGTTCCGCCGAATCCCGACACTGGAGAGAAAGCCTCGCAGGTCATGGTCATGGAGCCGTGTCGCGCCATTTTTCACCTGTTCGTCGTCATTCTTCTGGGGGGGGCGATCATCGTCAATCTCCTCTGGTTCAACGGCGCAACCCGGCCGCTGGTACGATGGGGTTGTTGTGGTGTGCTGGCGTTGATCCTTTATGTCGAACAGTGGTCTGCGACCACCCATTTTTTCGACTACTATTCGCCATCACAACTGTATGCGGATAATGCGATCTTCCAAAAACTCCGCAACACTCCCGGGCGGCAACGCGTGGCGATGTTGACACGGGCGGGTTACTACAACACATGGTTGAGCTTGCACCTGCCTTATTTTGATATCGACTGCGTGGACATTCCGGCGGCGTCCCGCCCGCCCGCCGACTACACCGCCTTTTTCGGTGCGTTGGACCCCGTGCCCATGCGTAAATGGGAGCTTTGCGCCACCCGTTACATGCTCGGTCCGAAGAATCTCGGCCTGCAGTTTTTCCGCTCCCAAAAGGCCGAGACCTTGGTTCGTCCCGTGGTTGAACTGGATATTCCGCAACTGGGCACGCCGACGTTGTTCGAATATGCCCAAGCCTTGCCACGCGCGGTGGTACTGCACCGGTGGGAGATCATTAAAGACGCCGATAAACTGCTGGCCCGCCTTGCGGACCCGAGATTCGATCCCCATGCAACGGTGTTGCTGGACACGGCGCCCTCCATCCAGCCGGACCCGGAAGCGCCTGCTTCGACTGCGGTGGACATCGTCAGCTTCAAACCGGCGCATGTTGTGTTAAAAACCACGATGAAATCGCCCGGCATTCTTTTAATGACCGACTACCGTGATATGGGCTGGACGGCCACGGTGGATGGCCAGCCTGCGACCATACAAACGGGCAATTACCTCATGCGAGCCGTGGTTTTGCCCTCAGGTGACCATCAAGTGGTTTTTCGCTACAGCGGCCAGACGGCCATGTGGTGGTTGACGTGGGGCATCTGGTCGGCTATCGCCGTCGGCTTGGTGGCTTCGGTGGTGCGTTGGCTAAAGAGACGAGCATGACGGATGACGCGGTTGATTCGAAGCTTGCGCGACAACAAGCGCGCCACGCGCTTGTTACAGGAGGCGCCGGCTTCATCGGTTCCAACCTTTGCCGTGGGCTCCTGACTCGCGGCTGGCGTGTAACGGCGGTGGATAATTTTCACCTTGGCAGGCCGGAGTTCATCAAGCCCATGCGGAAACACCCCGGCTTCAGGTTCGTCGAAGCCGATCTTCTCAATGCGGCGCGCATCCGGAAGATCGTGAAAGGTTGTGATGTTGTTTTTCACATGGCCGCCAACTCCGACATCAGCCGCGGTGCGCGCGAGACGAACCTCGATTTGTCGCTTGGCACGCTGACCACCTGCAACGTGCTGGAAGCGATGCGGCTCGGCGGTGTGCGCGACATCGTCTTTGCCTCCAGCAGCGCCGTTTATGGACTGGCGCGCGTCAAGCCGACACCGGAAGATTACGGCCCATTGCAGCCCATCTCGTTGTACGGCGCGAGCAAACTTGCCGCCGAAGGGTTCATCACAGCCTTTGGCCACAACTTCGGCCTGCGTGCGTGGATCTTCCGTTTTGCCAACATCGTCGGCCCCAACGCCACCCATGGCGCGTTGTTCGATTTCATCCGCCGGTTGCGGAAAGATCCGCGTGCGCTGCGCGTCCTCGGCGACGGACGCCAGGCCAAACCCTATCTTCACGTTAGCGAGTGTGTTCAGGGCATGATCCACGGCTATGAACATGCCCGCGAGGAGGTGAATTATTTCAATCTGGCGCCGCGCCGGGGCGCCACGTCGGTGAAGTTCATTGCCGCGGCTGCGATTCGCGCACTCGGCCTTGGTCGCGTGAGGTTGGTCTTTACGGGCGGCGCACAGGGCTGGCGCGGTGACGTGCCGCAGGTCCGGCTCGACGCACGCAAACTGGCCCGTCTCGGCTGGCGTGCGGAGATGTTCAGTGACGCGGCCATCGAACGTGCTGCTCGCGAATTGGCCGATCAGCTTTGATCGCGTCTGAGGATGCCCGCCCGACCCCGTGCAGGGTCCGCAATGCCTGCATCGCTGCCGCCGCGACGTTTATTCCCGGTTCTTTCTGGCGAGCCCTCGCTAGCGGCCCGCCCCCAGTTTCTTGTAGAACTCCAGCAAGCGTGCACACAACACCGGGCAGGCCAGGGCGGCCTTGGCTTGCCTTGCGCCTTCCTCCAGTTGCGCACGGACCGCAGGTTGGGCAAATGCCGCGGCTACTTTTTCGGCCATCGCTTGTGGAGAATCCGCCAGAATGCCGCAATGGTACTGCTCGATGAGTTGGGCGACTTCCGTACGGGTGTTCAGGGTGATGATGGGACGTTCGCCATTGAGATACGAACCGATACGGATCGGGAAACACGCCCGTTCGGCACGCCCGTCGGTCGTCGGGAACAACACCATATCACACGCACCCAAAAATTTCCCCAACTCCTGCTGGGGAATCTGGCCCACACAAAGGATGCGCGGCGTCGGGGAGGGCGTCTGGCGACCCGACATGTTCCCCGCCATGGTCGCCTGCGATCCGGCTTCCATCCCGGTATAAGGCATGTTCCCCACCGGGGCCGAAGGGTCTTCGGCTTGGAGCCAATGTGGCTGCACATTCACAATCAAACGCGCATCTGGTAGCCGGGCGGCGATTTGATCAAAGCACTCCAGCAACAGTTTGCCG
>CAZAAF010000165.1:0-8783 GCA_964482575.1 uncultured Verrucomicrobiota bacterium
GCCCAGCGATGAAGCGTTGCGACACGACATCGAACGGTCGCAGGCGTTGGGCTTCAACGGGGCGAGGCTGCATCAGAAGGTTTTCGAGCCGCGGTTCCTCTACTGGGCCGACAAGCTCGGGTACATCGTTTGGGGCGAGTTTCCCTGTTGGGGGCTGAACTACAACAATCCCAACATCAATCTGCCGGTGATCGACGAATGGACGGAGATTGTTCGCCGCGACCGCAACCACCCGGCCATCGTCGGCTGGTGCCCGCTCAACGAGACCGGCACGAATGCCTATGTCGCGCTGGTCGAAACGCTGCTCGCGACGACGCAGACGATGGACCCGACGCGGCCGTGGCTCGACTCGAGCGGGTACACGCATTTCGTCCCGGCGACCGACGTGTTTGATTGCCACGATTACACGGGCGACCCGAAAAAGTTCGCGGCGCGCTACGAGATGTTCGGCCTGACCGGTGAGAACCCGTGGCACAACAACCCCGGCGATCCCCGCAGTGTCTATCGCGGCCAGCCGTATTTCGTCAGCGAGTACGGCGGCATCCGCGTGCAGACCGACCGCGACACCGGCAAGGGCTGGGGTTACGGCGGCCAGAGCCTCGATCTCAAGGCGTTCCTCGAGCGCTACAAGGGCGTGACCGATGCGCAGCTCGACAACCCGAACATCTTCGGCTTCTGCTACACGCAGCTCACGGACGTCGAGCAGGAGCAGAACGGCGTCTATTTCTACGACCGCAAACCGAAATACGATCCCGCGCTGCTGCACGCCATCAACGCGCGTCCCGCCGCCTGCGAGACGCAGCCGGCGCGCCTCCGGCACATCACCTGGACCTCGCTGGTGCCGACGTCCGAGCAGACGGCGCAGGAGTGGAAGTACACGACGACCCAGCCGGCGGAGGAGTGGTGCAAACCGGGCTTTGACGATGCCGCGTGGCAGGCCGGCAAGGGCGGTTTCGGCACGACGGCCACGCCCGGCGCGGTGGTGGGCACGACGTGGAAGACCGGCGACATCTGGCTGCGGCGGCATTTCCAGATCAAAAAACTGGACGTGGCGCTGGCCGGGTTGCGCGTGCATCACGACGAGGACGCCGAGATTTACGTGAACGGCCAGAAGGTGGCCGGGTTCAGCGGGTATGTGCAGCATTACTCCACCACGATGTGCGACGCGCTGCGCCAGGCGTTGCGTCAGGGTGACAACGTCCTCGCCGTCCACTGCCATCAAATCACCGGCGGCCAGTTTATCGACGTCGGCATCGAAGCCGGCGTGGATGGGAAGCGGTGACGAAGATTGTGGGTTGGACCGTGTTTGGAAATCTTTTGCGTTGCAGGGGATGTCTGCGTCAACAACCTGACGGGCAATTTGTGTCCGATTTGTTGTTTCTGGCACAGGCGCTGTCGCGGTTGCACAAGATGATATTCCAGGCGGGTGGTATCATGATTTTATCGTGCCAGTTTCTTTGACTGGCGGGCGCCGGAGCGAGAGATGGCTGTGTTGGTAACGTGGAGTGATTGACGTGGACGGCTACACAATGGAGCGCGGGGCCTTTGCCGCGGGACACGGGGCGGGAAATCTGCGTGCGACGATGAGCAAGAGTTTATGCCACTTTCTCCTTCACTGGCTGTTCCCGGTGTTCATCGCGGCCTCGCTCGTGTCGGAGGTGGTCGGAGCCGGAACGGCGGACGTGGCGGAAAATTCGCAGCGCCTGATCAATGTGTTGTTCCTGATGACCGACCAGCACCATGCCGCGGCGCTGGGATGTGCGGGCAATCCGGTCATCCAAACGCCAAACCTCGACCGTCTCGCCGCCGGGGGAATGCGGTTCGCGAACGCCTTCTGCGCGGTCCCGTATTGTTCGCCGACGCGGCTGGCGATTGTCACGGGACGTTATCCCAGCAGCCTGGGCCTCGGACGGAACATCGGCCGGGAGATTGACCACGACGATCCGTTGCGTTTGAAGGAACCGTGCGAGACGTATCTTCACCGTCTGGCGGCGCTGGGTTATCACTGCCATCAGTTGGGCAAGTGGCACGTGGGCGATCCGGCGGAATTGACCTGCTTTCCCGAGGCGGTCCGGGATGAGGAAGTCCCGCGGAAGCGTCTCGCGGAACTCAATCGTGCCGCCGGGACGGGCCGGTTCGACGACGCCCAGCGACCCGGCGAGGCAGAGCGCGCCGGTAACGTCTGGATGCGCGAGGCGGTGGCGGAGGCGCATCGCCGGATGCTCCAGGAGAAGGCCCGGCCGAAGCAGGATGTCGGCATCATCGGCCGTTCGGTGTTGAAACCCGAGTACTCGATGGAGTCGGTGCTGGCGGACTACTGCATTGAATTACTGAAGCGCCATCGCGACAAGCCGTTTGCGATCACGTACTCGGTCAGCCCGCCGCACGCGGCCAACATCGTGCCGTCGCCATTCTACGACCTGTATGATCCGGCGATACTGCCGTTGCCGGCAAGCTGGGCGTCGCCACCGAAAGTATGGCCGGGCAGTTTTTCGACCCGCATGGCCTCCATGTATGGCGAGGCCGGGTTTCGTGAGTATCTGCGCTGCTATTACGCGCAAGTGACGATGATGGACTGGTGCATGGGGCGCATCCTCAAGGCACTGGACGAACTGGGACTGGCCGACCGGACGCTGGTCGTTTTCACCAGCGATCATGGCAACATGCTCGGCCAGCACGGCTTGATGGAAAAGGCGCTGCCGGGATTTTACGACGACCTGATGCGGGTGCCGTTGCTGATGCGGCTGCCGGGAAAAATCCCCGCGGGAAAGACGGGCACGATGATGGCCTCGTCGGTGGACCTGGCGCCGACCATTCTCGATTACGCCGGGACGCCGGCCTTGTCGAAGGGGCAGGGCCGCAGCCTGCGTCCGTTCATCGAGGGCGTGGCGGACGGGGAACGGCCTGTATTTGGCGAGCGCGGGGACCTGGCCGGGGTGGACGTGGGACGGATGATTCGGACCCGGCAGTGGAAACTCTGTCTCCAGCCCCGCGGCCGGAAGGAACTCTACGACCTGGAGAAGGACCCGGGTGAAACGCGCAACCTCGCGGCCGATCCCGCGCGGGCGCCGGTGATTGAAAAGCTGTCCGCCCAACTCATCGAACACATGCGGGGCATCGGTGATCCGGCGGTTCAACAATTCACAAATCCGAGCGTTCCAGTGCAGAAATAGACCCATGAATCCTTATACGAGATGGTGTGTCCTGATGACGGTGGTTGGAGTGATGGGGTGCGCCGGCGCCGGGGTGGCGGCGGCCCAGACGGCTCCGCCGCGGCCGGAAGTCTGGATGGGCCCGCCGGGCTACGACAAGGGCCGGCTCGTTCGCGAGCTGTTCGAGAAGCCGGACGCCTGGAAAGAGACACGTTCCTTGATCGATGTGTTCTTCGTCTCGGACCTCAGCTTGAAAAAGCTTTACGGCGACGACAATGAACTCCAGCGGTGGTTCGGTCAGTTGAAGGAGTGGAAGCTCAAGTTCGCCATGGAGGTCGGCGCGATCAAACCGTGGGGCCAGACCGGCGAGAAGTGTTTCAACGCCGAGAAACCGATCTGGGAACGCGCCCAGCGCCTCGGCGGCGACCTTTACGCCATCGCCATGGACGAGCCGTTCCTCTGCTGCCGGCACCACATCAAGAAGCCGGATGACTATGCGGTCGAGGAGACGGCCAATTACATCGCGCTCGTGCGGAAACATTTCCCGCAGATGAAGGTCGGCGACATCGAGACCTACCCGTCCATTCCCCTGGCGGACCATCTCTGGTGGATCGAGGCGTTGCAGAAGAAGCTGGCGGAGAAGGGCGTGCGCGGACTCGATTTCTACCGGCTGGATGTGAACTGGTCGAACTTCACCGTCTTCGACCGCGGCACATGGCCGGAGGTGAAAAAGCTGGAGAGCTACTGCCGCAGCCGGAAGCTTCCGTTCAGCATGATCTATTGGGCCAGCGGCCAGCCGTTGTTGAACAAGCTGAAGCTGGCGGACGCGTCCACCTGGTACATCGACATCATGGCCCAGGGCTACGCCTACGCCATGTGCCAGGGCACGCCCGACCAGGTCGTTATCGAAAGCTGGATCGAGGCCCCGCCGCGTTGCCTGCCGGAGACGGAGGAGTGGACCTTTACGCGCTCGGTGCGCGATTTCGTGAAAACGTTCGTCAAACCCGGGCGGCCGTAACGCTCATTCGCTTTTTTTGCGATCATGAAACGACATGGCTTTGCGTGGATTCTAGCCGTCTTGTTCCTGCCGGTGTGGGATTGTGCCGCTGACGACGCGACCGGCCCGCTCGCGCCGGTGCTGCAGTCGCTGGTGGACAAGTGCATCGCGTCCGGTGTGGTGGGACTCGTGGCGGACAAGGAGAAGGTGCTCGATCTGGAGGCGGCGGGTTGCGCAAGTCTGGTGACGAAGACCCCGATGCGCAAGGACAGCGTGTTCTGGATCGCCTCGATGACCAAGACCATCACCGCCACCGCGTTGATGATGCTCGTGAACGAGGGGAAGGTGAAGATTGACGATCCGGTCGAGAAGTATCTGCCGGAATTCAAGGGACAGGTGGTGGCCGGCAACGACAAGACCCCGGCGCATCCGCCGCAACGGCCCATCACCCTCACCGATATCCTCACCCACACCAGCGGACTGGTGCTCGCGAACGACAAAACGCTGAAGCGGGAGTATTCCCTCGCGGCCCATGTGGCCGACATCGCCACCAAGCCCCTGCGGCAGGAGCCGGGCACGAAGTTCGAGTACAACAACTGCGGCATCAACACCGCCGGCCGCATCGTCGAGGTGGTGAGCGGGATTTCGTATTTCGATTTCGTTCAACGCCGCCTGTTCGATCCGCTTGGCATGAAGGACACCACGTTCTGGCCCACGGAAGAGCAGGCGGCACGGCTTGCACGGACTTCCCGGCGCGCGGAGGACAAAAAGTCGCTCGAGGAAATCCACCACGACAAGAACCTCACGCCGGCATTGATCGAAAAGCTGGGACGCGGCGTGAAAGTCCCCGCACCGGTCCTGGCCGACATGGGCATGGGCATGCTTCCCAATTACGCCCACCACTACGGTGAACCCTCTGGCGGTTTGTTCTCCACCGCGGACGACATGGGCCGGTTTTGCCGGATGCTCCTGAACGGCGGTGTGCTTGAAGGACGGCGGTTCCTCTCGGAGCCCGCCGTCCGGGAGATGACCTCCATCCACACCGGCAGCGTGCCGGTCAACCCGCAGGAGGCCTGGGGGCTCGGCTGGTCCATCAAGATTCGCGATGACGAGGGGCCGGCGGTGGGCAGTTACGGCCACCGCGGCGCGCGCCGGACGGCGATGTGGGTGGACCCGAAGCACGGCCTGGTGCTGGTGATCCTGGTGGAACGGTTCGACATGACCGGCGCGGAGCAGAAGGAGTTTTACGGCTCGTTCATGAAAGCCGCGATTGAGAAGTTCGGCAGGGTCCGGTAGGCTCGCGGCTTCTTGAAGCCATCATTCGCAATGCGGAGGTTTCGAACATGAGCATGGAGCGCACCTCGTCCGCCACTCCCGGCACGGCCGCCGCACCGGCGTCACCGCCCAAAAAGGAGCGACTGCTGTCGCTGGATGTGTTTCGCGGCATCACGCTGCTCAGCATGGTGTTGGTGAACAGCCCCGGGGATTCCCATTACAAGTACGCCCCGCTCAGTCACGTGCCGTGGCACGGCTGGTCCTATACGGATCTGGTGTTTCCGTTCTTCCTGTTCATCGTGGGCGCGGCGATTCCTTATTCGGTGGAGAGCCGGAGGTCGCGGGGCGTGGGGAACGGCGAGATCATGTTCCATGTGTTCCGCCGGGCGCTGGTGTTGTTCGCCATCGGCATCACGATGAACTGGTGGCACAAGTTTGATTTCGCGCATCCCGCGCTCGACCTGGCGCATCTGCGGTACTTCAACGTCCTGCAACGCATCGCGCTCTGTTCCATCGCCGGCACGGCGCTGTATCTCTGGTGGAAGCCGAGGGCGCAGGTGCTTTTCGCCGGGACGGTGCTGGTGTTGTATTACGTGCTGATGACGTTCGTGCCCGTGCCGGGCGGGGCCGCGGGTGTGCTGGAGAAGGTGGGGAACTGGGTGCAGTACATCGACTCCAACGTGATGGGCGCCCACTGCGGCATGATGGAGAAGGGCCAGTACCTCGAGGGCAAGGGCTTGTTGAGCACGTTGCCCGCGATCGTGACGACGCTGCTGGGATTGTGGACCGGCCGCTACCTGCGCACCCCGGCCGGGCCGCATGAGAAATTGATGAACCTCTATTTCTTCGGCGCCGTCGGCATGTTTGCGGGCGCGTTCTGGGCCAACGGCTTTCCCGTCAACCAGAACCTCTGGACCAGTTCGCTGGTGTTGCTGATGGGCGGGATGGCCGTGACCGTCCTGGCCTCCTGCTACTACATCACCGACCTGCACAAGATTACATGGTGGACGCGGCCCTGCCTGATCTTCGGCATGAATTCCATCGCGGTGTGGATTGGCAGCGTCACGTTCAAGGATTTGCTGGAGAAGATCCTGCTGTCCGCCGGCGACGGCAAGACAGTGAGCCTGAAGACGTACCTGTTCAACGGGCTCGCCGCCTGGCTCGGCCCCTGGAACGGTTCGCTGGCTTTTTCCATCCTCTATGTGCTGTTCTGGCTGGTCATCATGAACGAGTTCTATCGCCGGAAGATTTACTTCAAGGTGTGAGGACCTGCCCGCCGTGACCCGCCGCGACAGCCGGGCGGGAGGATGTCCCCGTTTCAGGCCCACATTGGCGAACAGGGACATTCTGATGTATGGTAGTGTCCGTGGAGCACACGAACGGGCCCTAGGACTCAGGTTCGTGGTTGGGATGTTCGGTCCCGAGGTGTGAAAGGAAGGGCATGAAGGCGATGATCGTGTTTGAGAGGGACACGTTTGTGGGTGATATTGTGTCGTGGAACCTCGAGTATAAAGGGCATGGAATTGATTTGGGAAAGGTCCATTGCGCGCGATTAGGGACGCATTTCGGAGACAGTTACATCCTTTTCAAGGACAATACCCATCTGGCCGTGTCTGAACACGGATTGTTCAGGAAGAAGCTGTCCATCCAGGGGACGATCACGCTGCATATTTCGTCGCTGGGGAAGGACCTGAGTTTCGACATCGGGGAGGTGGAGGATTCGTTCATCCCGGCCGAAGATGGGCAGTTCATTCATGCGTCGAAGGTCATGTGAAGCTGGTGTCGGATCCTTCACGGCGGGGACGTTTTTCATCGGGAGCTGATTCAGGGAAAATACGTGTGAGAGTGTTTTGTTTTCATGGGGTCATCGGATGTGTCGTGTATGCGTTGACCGCGGGCGCGGCGGATCCGTCGAAGCTCGCGGCGGCCCTGCAGCCGCTTGTGGACAGCCACCAGATTGCCGGCGCGGTTGTGCTGGTTGCGGACAAGGACCGGGTGCTCGGTTTCGATGCCGTTGGCTGGGCGGACCTCGCGGCGAAACGGAAGATGCGGACCGAGGACCTGTTCTGGATCGCGTCGCAATCCAAACCGCTGGTCGCCTCGTCGTTGATGATGCTCGTGGACGAGGGGAAGGTGGGGCTGGACGATCCGGTGGAGAAATACCTGCCGGAGTTCAGGGAACAGTGGCTTGTGGCGGAGCGCGACCGTGAGCACGTCCTCCTGAAGAAGCCGTCGCATCCCATGCTCGTCCGCCATCTGCTCAATCACACCACCGGCATGCTCTACAAGACGCCCGCCGAACAGCCCACGCTCGATGTGCTGCCGCTCGAGGCGCGGATGTGCGCCTATGTCCTCTCCCCGTTGCAGTCTGAGCCGGGCGCGAAGCATCTCTACGCCAACGCCGGCATCAATACCGCCGCGCGCATCATCGAGGTCGTCAGCGGCAAACCCTACGAACAGTTTCTCTCCGAGCGACTGCTGCGGCCGCTGGGCATGAAGGACACCACCTTCTGGCCGACCCCCGCGCAGCTCCGGCGTCTCGCCCTGGCCTACAAGCCCGATGCCGCGCACGCTGCGCTGGTGGAAGTGCCCAGCCCGCAACTCCGCTATCCGCTCGACGACCGCACGCGGTGCGTCCAGCCCGCGGGCGGTCTCTTTTCAACCGCCGCCGACCTCCTGAACTTCTATCGCATGATCCAGGGCGGCGGCGTGTTGGCGGGACAGCGGATTCTTTCCGGGGACGCGGTCCGTCAGATGACTTCCAAGCAAACGGGCGATCTCCCGCAGGCGTATGGATTCGGCTTCGACTTGAACCGCGGCCTGATCGGTCACGGCGGCACGTTTGGCACCTATTCCAATCTCGATGCCACGCGCCGGTTTATCTCCATTTTCCTCATCCAGTACGGCGGCCCGCCCGCTGACCTGAAGAACTTCATGGCCCCGTTCCGTGCCGCCGCGGCTGAACTGTGTGCAGGGAAGTAAGGCAGCGGAGACGGACGATGGAACTTCACGCGCCGGTGCCATTGGTTGCCGGCGGTTTGTGATACCAAGGCCGTAGGGTGTGCAGGCTGGACGGCGCGGGTGGAAAACGGTAAAAAAGGCAGCTCATGAGGATCCCAGCGTTTCGCTTCTTCGTCCCGTTCGTGCTCGGACTTTTCACGATGGGGTATGCTTTCGGGGAGGAGACGTTGCGCGACAAGACGCTGGTGGCGTGGGTGGCCCCGGCCAATCTAACGCAGGAAGGCGGCAGCGTGTTGACCCTCGACGACCGGCAGTCGCACTTCGACGGCATCGTGTTCGGGGAACTGGCATCGGCGCGCTGGATGGCCGGCAGCGATTTCCACCGGCGCTCCCATCGG
>CAZAAF010000166.1:0-2130 GCA_964482575.1 uncultured Verrucomicrobiota bacterium
GCCACGGGTGAAACCCGTGGAAACGGTCCCCAAGAATGCATCAACCCCGAATGGGGTTGAACCCCTGACGGCGTTCATGGAGAAGGTCCTTCGCATTCCGTGGGCTTCGCCCATGGCTGCTCATGTGAAAGCCCTTTGGGCTTTCGGGCACGACCAGCCTCCCCGAAGTCCGACAGCCTCCTATGACCGCCACCACAGAACTTTTGCAGAGGTTTGGGGAGAGATTGAGACGGTCTCCAGTTCAGTGCGGCATCTGGAACGGTTCCAGCCAGCCGGGCACGAGGGCGGGGCGGATGGAATGGGACACAGGCCACGATGCGCGTTCGGGACTCGGATAGAGGCCGATCTTCTCCAGCGGGATTCGCTGGAACCCCAGCTTCCACGCCGGCGAATCGTCCCGAAGCTGGAAGTTGCCGTGCGCCGCGTCCACGAAATGCGGGTCCTGATGGACCAGATTGTCCTGGAACTTCACCAGCGGTTCGGCCTTTTTCACCAGACTGGACCAGACCCCGCCGACGCAGATGTTGCGGGCAATGACGTTGCCTTTCGGCAGCAGCGGATCGTCTTCGAGGATGTGGACGAGCGCGGGATAACGGCCGGCCCACAAGGGTTCCTTGTACGGCACCAGTTCCAGCTTCGCTTTCAACCGGTCGAGCCATTCGGGGCCGCGGGTGGACACATTGACGGCCGGCTGGCAGTCCACGAAGATGTTGTTGGCGAACGTGCAGTCGCGCCCGCAGGTGGACACGGCCGGCTTGTCAGCCTTGCAGTTGTTCGCCACCTTGTAGAAAAGGTTGCCGCTGACCTCGATTCCGCTCAGTTCATCGTCGAGATAGACACCAAGGCAGCCCTGGCCCTCGAAGCCCGCCAGATGATGAATATAGTTGTGGCGGACCACCGTGCCGCGCTGGGTCCAATCCTCGCCTGCGTAGATGGCGCCGCCGTCGTTTGCCTCGTAGCAGACGCTGTGAATCTCGTTCAACTCGATCAGGTGATCGTTGCCGGCCCAGTAGATGGCGTTATGGGGCGCATTGTCGATGAGATTGTGCCGCGCGATGTTGCCCACGCCGTTCATCTTGATCGCAGGCGTCACCAGGTGTTTCCAGCAGCCGTAATGATGGAAATGGTTGTTCTCCACCACGATCCGGCCCGGCGTGAGGGTTTTGCGGTCGCCCGCGGTCAGATGGATGCCGCCGTGACCCATCTCATACATGTCGCAACCGGCCACACGGCAGTTCGGCCCGCGCAGATCAATGGCCCAGAGGCCCATGTTGTGGATCGTGCAACCGAGAATCTGGATGTCGCCAGCGTTCTTGGCGCTGATAGCCGTGCCCTGGCAATCCGTGAACTCCAGTTGGCGGAAGGTCACGTGCGTCGTGTCGAGCATGAACACCAGCCCCCACGCCACCGAGATGACGGGCTTGGCATGGTCGAGCGGCGCGGGCGGCCAGAAATAGAGGAGGTCCGTCGCGCGGTCGTGATACCACTCGCCCGGCGTGTCGAGTTCCGGCAGGAGATTGTACGCATAAAACCATTGCCCCTGCTTGAAGCGGCGTGAAGCGCATGGCGCGGTGAGGGTGATGACCCGGCGTGCCGCATCGATGGACTCCACTTTTTCGCGCGACTCATCCCATTCGAAATACCAGAAGCCGTGGAGCCAGATATCCTTCTCGCCGGTCCAGCGATTGGGACGGTCGCCCTCGTAGAAGAACCGCCCGACTTGCGTGGTGCGCGGCCTGCTAGGTTTGGCCTTGCTGTCCCTGGGTTCATCCACGTCCTGGATGCGGGTGAACTCGCCTGCATTGGGCCAGCGCGCCAGGGTCATGCGCTGTTCGTTGACGAACAGTTCAAGCCGGGGGTCGTTGGGGGCGCCCACCGCCTGACCGATCTTTTTGATGCCCAGTTCCTTCAGGTCGGCCTGAAGCACATGGTCGCGGGCGGTGGCATCCATGCGCCGGAGCACCGCCGGATCGGTGACCGGATTGAAATTCGTCAGCGGCACACCACCGGTAATCCGCACCTTTTCACCGGCCTGCGCGCGCCAGATGATCGGCGAGCCCGCGGCGCCGGAGTCTTCGGCCGACAGCGAGAGGGGCGTCCCAACGGACGCGGGCGCCGGCTTGACTGCAG
>CAZAAF010000166.1:2140-8771 GCA_964482575.1 uncultured Verrucomicrobiota bacterium
GAATCTCGACCACAATGCCGCCGTCGGGCAGGCCGCGCTTCTTCTTGATGCGGCGGATTTCCTCGCGGGCGCGGGTGAGGGTGGCGAACGCACCGTCGGTCTTCGCGGCGTTGGGTTCGGGCAAGGTCCCCGACCACGCATCGTTGCCGTCCGTGGCCACGTAGAGCGTGGTGGCAGCGGGGCAAGCCGGGGAAACAGCGAGAATCAACAAAGCGACAAGGGCCGCCATCGGTACAAGGAGCCGTCGGCGGCAGGTTCTGCCTGTCGAATAGAGTTTGCGCAACGGCGTGCTTTGGATCATGGACGTCTTCCTCTCCTCGATGTTCCGGGATTCCGCGTGACGATGATGTCCAACACCGCCTTTCTTTGAAAGTTGGTTCGGTGATCCAAAAGTATCACGGAGGCGATGTCTCCAAAAACCAACCCGCCACCGCCGCGGGTTAGGCGACGGTGGCGGGACTGGGTTAAGGTTGGATGAACAGGGCGGGGAGACGGAGGCTGGATGGAATCCGGCCTTCCCGCTTCCCGTCACGTGTCACTCGTCACTCATCACGCTCCTACTTGAGTTCCTCGTTCGTCTTGACGTTGACGATCTTGAACTGCTCGAGGTGGAACGTCGGGTCCGCACGGAAGCTGAGCTTGCCGTAGAACTTCTTCTCCAGCTCGATGAGCAGGTGCTCGTCCTGGCTGCGCAGCCGCTGGAGCACGTCCGTGTGCACATAGACGCACAACTGGATGTCGGGCGGATTCTCCGGGTCGAACCGTGCGGGACTGTGCCGACGCAGGACCTCGCTGATCTTGCGCTGGATTTCCACCGACATCGAGAGTGCGCTCTTGACCATGCCGCGGCCCTTGCAATACGGACAGTCCTCGAACGTGGAGGAGATGACGCTCTCGGTCTGGCGCTGGCGCGTCATTTCCAGCAGGCCGAGCTGGCTGATCGGCAGGATGTGGGTCTTGGCGCGGTCGCGGCGCACGCCCTCGCGCATTTTCTGATACACTTGGTGCTGGTGCTTGCGGTTCTTCATGTCGATGAAGTCCACCACGACCAGCCCACCGATGTTGCGCAGGCGCAACTGGCGGCACGCCTCGGCGGCGGCTTCCATGTTCGTCTGCAGGATCGTCTGTTCCTGGTCGCGCCCGGGCTTGTGACGGCCCGTGTTCACGTCGATGGAGATCAACGCCTCGGTTTCATCGATGACGATGTACCCGCCGCACTTGAGCCAGACCTGCCGGCGGAACGCCTGCTCGATCTGCTTCTCGACGCCGGTCTTCTCGAAGATCGGCTCCGGGTCGGTGTAGGTCTTGACCTTGTTGCGCGAGCGGCGGCTGATCTGGCCGATCATGTCGCGGATGCGGTCGGCCTGCTTGTCGTTGTCCACCACGATGCGGCTGATGTCCTCGGTGAGGAAGTCGCGCACGGTGCGCTCGATGAGGTCCGGCTCCTGATAGACGCAGGAGGGGGCGGGCTTGGCCTTGATCTGGTCCTCGACCTGCCGCCACGCGGTGAGCAGGAGGTGCAGGTCGCGGACGAAGTAGCGCTGCTTCTGGCCTTCGCCCACGGTGCGGATGATGACGCCCATGCCGTCGGGGATGGAGAGGCCGCGGAGGATCTTCCGCAGCCGCTGCCGTTCACGGTCGTCCTCGATCTTGCGCGAGATGCCGCTCTGGTCGCTGAAGGGCATCAGCACGAGGTAACGCCCCGGCAGGCTGATGCTGGTGGTCAGGCGCGGACCCTTGGTGCCGATCGGCCCCTTGGTCACCTGGACCACGATCTCGCTTCCCGGTGGATAGAGGTTCGGGATGTCCTTCTGCGTGATGCGCTGTTTAGGCTGCTCGCGCCGTTTGCTGCCGCGGTCAACCGCCTCGATGCTGGAGTCCAGCGCTGCGGGCATGATGTCCCAGTAGTGGAGGAACCCGTTCTTCTCGCCGCCGATGTCCACGAAGGCGGCCTTGAGGCCGTTCTCGAGGTTCTTGATCCGGCCCTTGTAGATCGAGCCGACGAAACGCTCCTCGGTGGTTCGCTCGACGGAGAGTTCCTCGAGCTGGTTGTTCTCCATCACCGCGACGCGCACCTCGAGGGGCTCGGCGTTGATGACGATTTCCTTGTTGGAATTCGGGCGGCGCCCGACGAGCTTCTCAATCATGTTGTTGGCGATGCGCTTGATGTGCTGCACGCCGCGACTGAAGAAGTGCTCCTTGCGGGGCGGCGGCTGCTGCTGCGATTGTCGCGGCGACTGTTGCCGCGGCTGTTGCGGCCGGGGCTGCCCCTGTAGTGGTTGTTGTTGCTGTCCTGGTTCGTTCATGATGTGGTTCTGTTAGCTCCTATTAATACATCGTTCGTCGCGCGCGGACGTTTTGCAGGATGCCGAGCGCAACCATGGTGCTGAGGACGAACGATCCCCCATAACTCAGCAAGGGCAGGGGGACACCGGTTATCGGCACAACGCCGATCGTCATGCCCATGTTCACGAAGACGTGACATAGCAGCATGACGGTGATGCCCGTCGCCAACAGGCGACCGAGGCGGTCGCGTGCCGCCAGGGCTGTCCAGAGCCCGTTCAGCAGCAGCACCGCATAGGCGATCAACACCAGCATTCCGGCGGCAAAGCCGCCTTCCTCTGCGATCACTGAGAAAATAAAATCGTTGGGCGCCACCTGCCGCGGCAGGAAGCCCAGCACGTTTTGCGTGCCCTGGAGCCACCCCTTGCCGGCGACGCCGCCCGAGCCGACCGCGATCTGCGACTGGCGCAGGTTCCAGCCCCACCCGTAGGGGTCGCGCTCGGGATTCAGGAACACCAGGATGCGCTCCCACTGGTAGGGCTTGAGAATGAACTTCCGGTTCAGCGCGAGCACCTGCTGCGAATAAACCTCCTTGTTCGGGGCCGCGGCGCGCAGCCGCTGGGTCGTGGATTCGTACCCGATCAGGTTCATGTACAACACGCCGCCGAACAGCGCGCCCGCGACCAGCGCCGCGGTGAAGTACCGCAGCGGGATGCCCGCCACGAACAGCATCGCCACCGCCATCGGCAGCAGCACCAGCGCCGAGCCCAGGTCCGGCTGCATCAGGATCAGGCCCATCGTCACGAAGAGCATCAGGATGCAGAGCGCCAGCGTCTTGAAGCTGCGCACCTCACGGTCGGGGTCGCTCAGGAAATAGGCCAGCGCGAAGACGAGGCCGATCTTGGCGAACTCGCTGGGCTGGATGCCGAAGCCCTTGATGCCGATCCAGCGGCTGGCGCCGTAGCGTTGCGTGCTGAAGCCCAGCACGAAGACCAGCAGCAGGACGCAAATGCTGTAGAGCACCCAGGTCCATTTGCCGATCTGCCGGTAATCGATGATGATCGCGAGGGTGTAGGCGATGAGGCCCGCACCCACCCAGACGGCCTGCATCCAGTAGAACGGCGCGTTCGGCTGGTCTTCGCCGCGATACGTGGCGCTGTAAATGGAGCAGATGCCGAAGGCCGCCAGTGCGAGCATGGTCGCCAGCGACACCCATGACAGGTGCTTGAAAACGGCCAAGGGGGAGGGGATCGTGGTCATAAGTGCCGCGAGCCTCCCCGGGTGGTGGCCACCGATCCCGGCTTCTTTGTGGGGACCGAGGCTTTTTCTTCCGCGCCAAATAGATGCGCGTAAATCTTCCCCGCCACGGGCGCGGCGGTCTGGCCGCCGCTGTCGCCGTCCTCCAGCATGATCGCCAGGGCGTACTGGGGGTTCTGGTAGGGCGCAAAGCTGACGAACCAGGCGCGATGGCCGATGATGTTCGCGTGCGTATCCATCACCTGCGCCGTGCCGGTCTTACCCGCCACTTCGATGCCGGAAACGCCCGCCTTCTTGCCTGTGCCGTCCGAGTCCTGGACGACGCCGCGCATGCCCTGGCGCACCAGCTCCAGTTTCGGCGGCGGCACGGTGAGCCGCGCCACCTCGCGTGCGGGGAAATCATACACCGGCGCGCCCAGGCCGCCGTCCTTGCCGGGCTCGCGGATGCTCTTGACCAGCCGGGGCGCCATCACGGTGCCGCCGTTGGCGATGGCCGAGACGACGCACGCCATCTGCAACGGCGTGGTGTCGATCTCGCCCTGGCCGATGGCGACGTTGGCGGTCTCGGCCGGCCGGTATCGGTGACGGCTGGGATCGGGCAGGTGGCCCGCGGCTTCATGGGGCAGCGGGAGGCCGGTCTTCTCGCCGAGATGGAGCTGTTTTGCCATGGCGACGATCTGCGCCATGCCGATGTCCATGCCGTGTTCGTAGAAGAAGATGTTGCAGGAGTGGACGATCGCAGAGCGCAAGTTCACCGTGCCGTGCTGGCCGCCCTTGGCTTTGATCCAGCATTTCTTCAACTGGTTGCCCACCTCCACCTGCCCGGCGCAGAACGCGGAGGAGCCGGCGCTGAGTTTGCCGCAGTCCAGCCCCGCGAGTGCTACCACCAGCTTGAACGTCGAGCCGGGCGCGTATTGCTCGCTCACGGCGCGGTTGGCCAGCGGCTTGGTGGTGTCCTTCAACAGCGCCTCCATGTCCTCGGGATGGATGTGCGGGATGAACCGGTTCGGGTCGAAGGTCGGGTTGGATGCGAGCGCGAGGATGTCGCCGTTGTTCGGGTCCATCACGATGGCGGCGCCGACGTGGTCGGCCAGCGCCTGTTCGGTGGCCTGCTGGCAGCGCGCATCGAGCGAGAGCACGAGGTCGTGGCCGGGTTTGGCCGCTTCGTAGCCGAGATCCCGCTCCTTGTAGCCGCGCGCGTTGATGAGGATGGACCGGCTGCCGGCGCGGCCGCGCAGCTCCTCGTCGAACTTGGTCTCCAGCCCGCTGACGCCCTTGACCTCGGGCTGGGTGTACTTGGGAATGCCCTGGTCGGTGTCGAGCGTCGGTTTGCTGCGGCGGACATAGCCGAGCGTGTGGGCGGCGAGCGAGCCGAACCGGTAGCGGCGGATCGGGTTGACCTCGATGGCCATGCCGTCGGGCAGGGGATAGTGCTCGTTGGCGATGGCCACGGCGGTCTCGCTCAGATCGGTGAACAACGCCAGCGGCAGCGGGCGCAGTTCCGCGGCGTGAATCCGGATGGCATGGTCGTCGAGCTTCGGGCGCACGCCGATGAGCTTGCCGAACTCGTTGGCCTTCTCGTGCACGAGTTCGATCAACAACTGGTCGCGGCGGCCGGGGTCGAGGCGCTTGCCGTGGTGGCGGATCTCCTGGCGGATTTTCGCCCGCCAGTCGTCATACAGCTCCTCCAGGTAGATGACGGCGTCGAAACTCGGGCGGCTGTCGGCGAGGCAGGTGCCGTTGCGGTCGTAGATCAGGCCGCGCACGGCGGGTAGCTCGACGATCCGCAGGCTCTGGCGGTCCTGGCTGGCGCCGAATTCCGCGCTTTGCACCACCTGGAGCTGGAACAGGCTCACCGCCAGCACGGCCAGGCAGCCGACGATGATCAGGCCGAGCAGCATCAGCCGCCCTTCCTCGCGCCGGAACATGGCCTGCCAGAGTCGTTGCATCTAGAAGACCTCCACTTCTTCATCCTCCGTCGCCTGGCGGAGCAGGCGGGCGGTGATCTTGAGCAGCCAGAGCAGGATCGGCGCGCCGACCGCTGCCAGTAGGGCGATGAGGAGGATTTTCTGGACGATGCCCGCCTGCAGGGGCAGGGGCGTCGCGCTGCATTGCAATAGCAGCCACGTCCACACCGACCCGGCCAGCGACGTCGCGCCGCCGAGCGCCATTTGCAGCAGGATGTTGTCGCGGTACAGCACGCGCTGGAAATGATTGATCGCCGCCGCCGCCACGGCCAGGGGTGGGATGCTCAGGCCGAGCGGTTGCAGCGACAGCGCATCCAGCAGCAGGCCGCCGGTGACCGCCACGAGGAGCGCCCGGCGCCACGTCGCGAACAGAGCCGCGAAGACCACCACCGCCGGCATCAGGTCGAGCTTCGCCCCGGCGAGGTTGACCACCGCCGCCAGGGTGCATTGGAGCACCATGGCGACCAGCACGGCCGGTACTAGAAACGTTTTCGTCATGTCAGCGGCCAATCACAAACACTTCCTCGAGCCGGTTCAGGTCGACCGAGGGCTTGAGCCGGGCGCTCTTGTACAGGCCCGACTCGTTCAGCACCACCGGCTCCAGCATGCCGACGCGGATCCCTTTCGGGTACACACCGCCCAGCCCGCTGGTGATGACGGTCATGCCCGAGAACACCTTGGCGTCCCGTCCGATGAAATCCATCCGGCAGGCAGGCGTGCTGCCCGCGCCCTCGAAAATCCCCTCGACGATGCCGGGGTCGCGCGTCTCCTGGACCAGGGCGGAGACCTTGCAGTTGGGGTCCAGGATGAGTAGGACGCGGCAACTGGTTTTGGTGACCGAGATGGTCTTGCCGACCAGGCCGGCGGTGGTCACCACGGCGCAATCGTTCGACACGCCCTGGTCGGTGCCAATGTCCAGGATGACGGTCTTCCACCAGTTCGACGGGTCGCGGCCGGTGATGTGGGCGGGCTTGAGGCGCGGGCCGACGGCCTGGCCTTCACGACCCTGCTTTCCCTCATCCCGCTGCTCGTCGCGTTCACTCAGGTCCTGCAGCAGTACTTCCGCCGGCTATTTCCGGACTATCAGACCCAGATCGACAGCATTCTCAACGTCGTCATCCCAT
>CAZAAF010000167.1:0-8760 GCA_964482575.1 uncultured Verrucomicrobiota bacterium
TCCCGCATCGTCCGGCGGATGACCGAAGTGGCTTCGGCGCTTGAGGCGAACGGCTGGCGCTGTCCCTGCGACGGCATGTTCAAAGGCCGGAACCGGGGGGTCCTCGGCTTGAGTTCCGATTTTCGCAGCACGGCGCGCCATCTTTTCATCCTGCGCGCCATGGCGCTGGTGACTGGCGAGCCGCACTGGCAGGCGGCCTACGACGCGGCCGTGCGCACCGTTCCCAGGAATGCGGACCAGTCCGCCCTCGAGATTTGTGCCGGAGGCTATCCCGCGGACATTCCACGGATGAAGGGGCTCGAGACCGGCTCCCCCTTGTGGATCTTCATCGGCGCGCAGGCATCGCTGCGGGAACTTGCCGACGCCGAAACCAACACGACCCACCGGCTGCTTTACCTGAAGGGGTTGACGGCGGGGGCGACTCAGGCAGCCAAGACACTGGAGATGTTTCAACAATTTGACAACCAGATCGACAACACGTTTCCGCTTCACGAATGGCGCCAGCTGCTGAACCCGTTGTGGAAGGAGCAGCGAACGATAGAAGACACGGAGCGCCTCGACAAAGTGCAGCGCCCGATGTCAGGACCGCGGCGCCATTACGAGCACCAGTATGTGCAGATCCCGCTGGCCAGCGCGCTCATGATCGCGCTTTCAGGCGACCGGGACATCCTCGCGCGTTCGCGTCCGGTCATGGAGGCGGCCTTCTGTCACTATGACTGGAGCCGCCTCCACATGTCGTTTTTCTTTTTTGCGGAGTGCGCGTATGCCGCACTGCCGGCGCAAGCGTCCCAAGACCACCGTTCCGCTAGTGCAAGTTTCGCGAACCGTCGCAGAACCACCCGGTCAGTCTCCATTCCCGCCGCCTCCACCCTTTTCGCGCTTCATTACCGGAGACGCGGGACACAGGGTGGGATGCTGCCATGGAGGGCTCCATCGTTCCAATTTCCAGACTGGTCAGCCACGTCTCCATCAGCGATTATCATCCCGGTCATTTTCCGACCCTGTTGGCAACCAGTGGCATAATCACATGAACCGATTCTTTCTTGCTCAACTCCTGTTCCTGGGAACGTTCACGTTGGCGGAACACTCCACGGTCTGGGGACAGGCGGACGCAACCGCCGGCCAGAAACCCGGGACCGGCGCGATCATCCACGCGCATCCCCAGCCTGAATACGGGGCGCCCATTCCTTTCCAAAAAATACCGGGCACGGCGGGAACGCTGTCACTGGAGATTTCCGGCGGCCGGCTCTACGCCTTGGAAGACAAGGGCCTGTCGATCTACGACATTGAGGATCCCCGGCATCCGAAGAAGCTGGGCCACGTGGGAGGCATGGGCAACGTGCGCCAACTGCGGGTCCGGGGACAAACGGCCTTCCTGACGGCGCGGCAGTGCGGTCTCTGGGCGGTGGATGTCTCGGACGAGCGGAACCCGAAGATCCTTTCCAATTTCGACGCGGTCGAGATGGCGACCGGACTGGATGTGGCGGGGGACGTCGCCTTCATCGGCAACCGCGTTTACGGCATCCAATGCGTGGATGTGTCGGACCCGGCGCATATGAAGCATCTTTCGTCCTACCGGACTGCGGAATCCCAGTCGGTTTATTACCGGGACGGTCTGCTGTTCAGCGGGGATTGGGGCGCCGGCGAAGTCACGGTGATCGATGTCGCCAATCTCCTTTCCCCCAAGGCGCTGGCGGGCATCAAGCTGGATGGGTATGGCGACGGCATGGCCGTGAGAGGCAACCTCCTGTTCGCGTCCACCGGACAGCACCGGAAATCCGGTCCCGTGGAGGATCGTCACGGAGCCGGACATGGCCTCAACATCTTCGACATCTCCGATCCCCATCATCCGGTGAAACTTTCCTGGATTTCGTTTCCCCGGATTTATTTCGGGCCGTGCGATTATTGGACGCCGCGCCTCTCGGGCCACTACTGTTTCGCTTCCGACACCGTCAACGGCCTCTTCCTCGTGGATATCGCAGACCCGAAAAGGCCGAAGATCGTCGGCAACCTGATTCTCCCCAAGACCGACCCGGAAAACCCGAGCATCAAAGTCCCGTACAGCCAGATCACCGACCCCTCCATTCCCCAGGGCGACCCCGTGTCGTCCATCGCGGTCGGGAACGGCGTCCTGTATGCATCGGGGAATTTCACGGGGATTTACCTGGTGGATCTGCCGGACAAAGCAAAACCGGAACCCCGCGATCTGGGAGCGATGCCGAAACTTCCCACCGAGCCGTTCACGGGCGGTGAAGAGGGCTTTTATTCATCCGGCCCGGCCCGGAGCAACCCGACGCGCGCCGTGGCGATCAAGGGCGACATCGCCTACGCGGCGAATGTCTGGGACGGCATCCACATCTATCAACTCAGCGAGCGCGGCCTCCAACCCATCGGCAAAGCCAACATCCATTACGCGGCCGATGTAAAGCGGTCCGGCGACAGGCTCTATGTGGCGGAAGGCCAGGATGGCATCGGTGTGTACCGGATCGCATCCGCCACCAGGCTTGAGGAGATCGGCCGGCTGCGCGTCCTGGAACCCGGCATGAATTTCGTCCAGTTCCTTTGGGCGTATGAGGGAACGGATGTCGTCGTGGCCAGTTGCGCCAATTCCCGGGTCCATTTTGTGGATTTCAAGGACCCGGCGAATCCCCGCATTCTCCCCAACAAACAGAAACAAGGCGGCGGATTGCTCTACGGAAGTTACGGCACGCAGCACCTGGTTCATGGACGCTATTTCGGCATCGCCCGTCACGGCGACGGGTTGGTGGTGTTCGATCTGGCGGACCCGGCGGCGAAAAAAGTCTGGCACGACACCTTCCCGCTGTGCTCCCAGACGGGCGGTGTGGCGGCAATGGGCGACGATTTTCTCGTGATGCGCGCCGGGGGCTACGCGTTCTTCAATCCGGAGCATCCCGTGGCAACCACGAACCTGACGAGGCACCTCTTTCCGGGACAGAAAACGCTGCCGGCGGACGTGCCCGACGATTCCGCGATCAGCCGGGCCACCTTCCCCACGAGCGCATGGGAGGGACTGCCCAACTTCGACCCCGCCACGGGCAAAGTGGCGGTGATGAACCGGATGTTCAAGAACCTGTACACCTACGATTTTTCCAACAAAGACAATCCCCGGCTGCTGAAGCGCATCCATTTGAACAGCAACGCGTATGCGCCCACCTTCTGGAAAGGCCGCGTGGTCCTTCCCGGCAGTTATTCCGGGTTGTTGCTGGAAAAATAGGCTTTCGCCCGACCGGCCTCCTATCCGTCCCTCTATTTTCGTGGATTCCAGGCCGTCGGCGCCGGGAGCACCGCCACCACGACCGCCGTATCGGGAGCCTTGCCGGAGTAAAAAGCGAGATAGTGGGTGCCCTTGATCGCGGTGGCGTTCACGTTGCCCGCATCGAACATGATCTCACTGCCGGTGGCGACCGCCTCGGAAGCCGGCCACTGGAGCGGATGCGCGAACACGATGGAGGTATCCACAACCCGGCGCCGGAGGACTCCGCCCGGACCACGTTGATAGTAATAGTTGCTCAACAAGCCGGTGGCGGCGTCGAGGACCAGGCTCGGCGTGGAAGCCGCGACATCGCCGATGTTGGTCTTCTCGCGTTTCCATGTCGCACCGTAATCAGTCGAGACCATCTGAAACTGGGACCGCATCGTGGTCGGGCCACCCATCTCAGTCCGCGCGATGGCAAGAATCCGGCCCTCGCCGAGATAAACCGCAGCAGGCTCGGTAGGCCATTGCGCTTTGCTCAGTCCGGACTCGACGGGGGTCTGTGTCCAGGTGACGCCGTTGTCAGAACTGGTCAGCGTGCCCCACGAGTGATCCGAGCCATCACGGTAGCTCCCGGCGAACCACAGGGCCATGAGCCCGACCTTGGGGACCGTGAAGACATCGGTAATCTGCACGGGGGTCACGGCGAGCTTTGGCGTCGCCACGCGCTTGAACCTCACGCCATCGGTGGTGCGGTAGAGGTCGTGGTGCCAGTCTTTTCCGACCCGGCGCACCCAGAGGAGCATTGCCCCGTTGGAATCCAGCCCCTTCCCGACGGGGACATCGCCGTAGCCCGGTGAGTTGGCGACCACCGTCTCCGCCGTCCACGTTTTTCCCTGGTCCGTGGAGGTGCGCGCGTACGTGGCGCGGGCGTCCTCGCCGATCGAGTGCGCCGAGCCCCGGCTGTAGACGCAGACCAGTTTTTTCCCGATGGCCTGGAGCATCGGCCACGAGTTGTAGCCGTGCACGTCCTGCACGACCCGGGGCCTGGCGGGCGCGTCCAACAAGGGTGTCACCTTGACCATGGCCAGGCCCGTGGGGCGGGTGAACGAGTTGGCGGGATCGGCGGGCTCCCGCTGCACACGCACCCAGAGAGGCACATCGGGCACCACGGCGTAATACGACTCCAGCACGATGGTCCGGGAGCAGAACGGCGCGGCGGGCAGCGCGGTGCGCACGGGGTTGCCGAGATAATACCGGGCCGTGAACGCGGCACCCTCCACCATCTGCGACAGGTGGACCCGATAGACATCCTCCTGGAGGGGGCCCGTCGCCGCGTCGGTCGTGGTCACGACGATCTCGACCTTCACCGCCGCGCACCCGCCGGGCAGGCCGCTCACCAGGCCGGCAACAGACTGCCCGGGCGTGCCACCCGACAAGGACCACACCGGGATTTGGGTGGGGCCGCTCGACATGAGCACCAGCGAAGGTTTGCCCGTCGCGATCGACATCTGGTTCGCGCCCAGGCAGATCGGGGTTCCTTCCCGCGTGCCAACCATCCGGTAGCCCGCGCCGCGCACGCCATCCCCGGCAACCGCCGGAGTTTTTCCGCCGGATGAACGGACGGGAGAGTCCGCCCCGAAGCCGGCAACGGTGAAGGCAAGCAACGCAATGGACAGAAAGATTATTTGCATGGGCTGAATTCTCGTTCGCATGGTTTCTTCAGGCTTGGTGTAAAATCCTCGCACGTTCTGGCACCCGTGGCGTCTTTGTTTCCGGTGCGGCGCGCATCGGCGTCATTCTCGCCAGCCGACCGTCCGACGCAAGGGAAAACCGGACGGCACACTTGCAACGCCCCGCCCCCATGGTGTGTTTCCCAAAAGCACGCTCCACAAACGGTTCCGCCGCCGCCGTTCTCCCGTGTACAACCAATCGGTCACGACGCGGGGATTGACATTGCCCCGGGGCCGGTGACAATGCGTCCAGCATTTTTCCGTGCCGGCTGGCGCGCGAAACGCAGAGTGTTCCCGGCGAGCGTGCCCCGGCGGTTTTATCTCATGAGGAAGTCATGGGGGATAAAAGGAAACAGCCGAAATGCAGACGACATTGAATCGACGGAGTTTCATCCGGGCGGCGGTCAGCGGAGTCGGCGGCCTGTCGGCCTTGAGCGTGTGCGGCCAGGGCAATGCAACCGCCACGCAGCCGTTGCGCGTCGCGGTGATCGGCTGCGGAGGACGGGGCATCACGCTCCTGTCGGCCATCTGCAAGGAGCGGGTCGTGGCGCTGGTGGATCCGGACCGCCGCCAGATAGCCGCCGCCTTCGACAAGATCCGCAAGGAGAATCTCGCCACCGACCTCGCCTCCATCCGGACGTTCGGCGACTACCGCAAGCTGTTCGACGCGATGGGCAGGGAACTCGATGCGGTCGTCATCGCCACGCCGAACCACCAGCATGCCCTGCCGGCGCTGCTGGCGATCCGGCGCGGCCTCCACGTCTATGTCGAAAAACCGATGGCGCACACGCTGGCCGAGGCGCGACAGCTCCGGGAGGAAGCGAAGCGCCATGGCGTCGTCACGCAGATGGGCCAGCACGGCCATTCGAGCGAAGGGTGCCGCCGCCTGTGCGAGTACATCTGGGCCGGCGCGATCGGCCAGGTGCGCGAAGTCATCTGCTGGAGCGACCGGGCCAACGGCTTGCCCGCCGGGGAGCGTCCTCCCGTCCAGCCCGTGCCGGAAGGTCTCGATTGGGACCAGTGGATCGGGCCCGCGCCGTTCCGCGACTACCATGAGGGACTGCACCGGCACTCGTGGCACCGGTGGTGCGATTTCGGCAACGGCTCCGTCGGCAACATGGGCAACCACATCCTCGATCCCGCCAAGTGGGCGCTGAAGCTGGGGTCGCCCGTGTCGGTCGAACTGGAGGAGGTCGGCGGCGGCGACCGCGAGCGTTGGTCCATCCGCAACCGCATCCGCTGGGATTTCCCGGCCCGCGAAGGCATGGACCCCGTCAAAGTCTATTGGTATGACGGCCTGGCCAAGGGACAGCCGTATGACAAGAAGACCGTGGGCGCCATCGACTGTGTGACGCGCGAAGCGCAGAACCGCCCTCCCCTTCTCGTTGAGCTGGAAAAGAAGTACAAACGGGACTTCGGCAGCGACGGGTCGCTCTTCGTGGGCGACAAGGGCATCATGACCATCGGCCCGTTCGGCGAGGGATGCCGCATTGTGCCGGAGGAGGCGCACCGCGCCTTTCCGCTTCCCGAGAAGGTGCTGCCGCGCATCAAGGGCACGCACCCGGCTGACTTCTTCCAGGCGTGCCGCGGCGGCACGCCAGCCTGCGCGAATTTCGAGTATTCGGAACCGTTGGTGGAAATCGTCCTGCTCGGCGACCTGGCGATGCTCACGGGCGCGGGACACCGCATTGAATGGGACGGCCCCGGAATGCGCTGCACCAATTTGCCGGAGATCAATCGTTTCCTGAAAGTACCCGACCGGGAGGGATGGCGGATTTGACGCCGGGCCGGCCACCTTCGTGGACAACAAGATTCATCCTATTGAGAGGACCCTCATGACTCATCACACAACCCTCACACGGCGTCAAATGCTCGGGACGGTCATGGCCGGTGCAACCGGTCTCATGACCAACGCCCTGGCGCAGGGCGGCAAGAGCGCAGCCCCCCTGTGCGCGGGACCGGTGATCGGCGACCCGAAAGTCCGGGGACCTTTCCTGATACTTTCGACGCCGTTTACGGCATCGGGCGCCGTGGACTACGAGGTGCTGGCCCGGGAGGCGCAGTTCATGGATTGGTGCGGAAGCCCCGGCATGATCTGGCCGCAGTCGGGCGACAGCGTGGACCTGCTGACGCCCGAGGAGAAGATGCGCGGCATGGAGGTGCTGGCCGAGGCCACCCGCGGGCGCAAGTCGGCGCTCTGTCTCGGCGTGCAGGGCAGGGACACGGAGGAGATGCTGGTGTTCGCAAAGCACGTCGAGAAACTGGCGCCGGCCGCGATCATTTCACGACCGCCGGATTCGGGAAAGACGGAGAACGACCTGCGGACCTACTGGCACGCGCTGGCGGGCGTGGCCCGGCGGCCGGTGATCATCCAGACCTCCGGCGGTGGCGGGTACAAGGGACCGGCGCCCTCGGTCAAACTGCTGATCGAACTGGCCCGGGAGCTGCCGAACTTCGGCTATGTGAAAGAAGAAACGGCGCCCATCGTGCCCCGCATAAAGGAACTGGTCGCGGCCAAACCGGTCATCAAGCGGGTGTTCAGCGCGATGGGCGGGTTCGGGTGGCTCTTCCAGACGCGCATCGGCGCGGAGGGGTTGATCACCGAGCGTGCCGTGTACTCGGACCTTCTGGCGCGCATGTGGGAGTTGATGCAGAGCGGGACCGACCCGGCCGGGCTGCAGGACCTCTTCAGCAAATACCTGCTGATGCTGAATCTCCGCGAGACGATTCCCGGCAACCAGTTGCGCGGCTTTCACCTGTATATCTGGAAGAAACGCGGCGTGTTCAAGAACATGCTGTCGCGCGAACACGGCCCCAAGGGCAGCATCCCGTCAACGCCGGTGGTGAAGGAACAGGTCCTGTCCCAGGAAGACATCGCCGAAATCGAGAGCCGGTTCGAGGTGTTGAAGCCGTATCTAAAGCCGGGCTCTCCGTTTGCGTGAGCGCACACGGCGACGTCGCCGCGCGAGGATCGACCGCCGTGTCCCCTGAACGGACGCCGTCAGCGTCCGGAGGCGGCCTGCCGGACGCAATAGACGCACTTCTCCGAGCGGATCAACAGCCGGTCGCCCACGATGGCCGGCGTGGCCATGCACATATCGTCCTCGGCCAGCTTGTTGGTATGGAGCAACTCGAACTTGTTGCCCGCCCGCAGGACGAAGGTCACGCCATCCTCGTTCAGGCAGAAGATCTTGCCGTTATAGGCCCAGGGTGACGCGGTGAAGTGCTTTCCCTCGGGGATTTTTTCGCGCTCGAACGCGGGCTCGCCCGTGTCGGGTTTCAGGCAGCTCATCATGCCGCGATCGAAGAGCACATACAGCCAGCCGTCGTAAATGAGCGTCGTCGGATTGTACGGCGCGCCCTTGGGCTGGCACCAGGCGATGAACTTGTTGCTTGTCTGCTCGGGGGCGAGCGAGATGTCGCCGGAGGCGCCCGGCCGGATCGCGTAGAGGGGGCGATGGTTGTCGTTGACGTAACCTGCGCTGACATACAACAGGCCCTGATGCTCGTACGGCGTGGCGATGGTGATTTTCGACATCCCGGTGAACCACCACAGCAGCTTGCCCTTCAGGTCATAGGAACGGACCTTGTCGGTGCCCGCCGTGACAATTTCCACGGACTCGCCGTGCTTCCAGACAAACGGCGTGGACCAGTTGCTTTTTTCGTCGCGAACGACGCGCCAGACCTCTTTGCCGGTGCGTTTCTCCAGGCACAACAGATACGATTCCACGTCGTTGTCGTTGACGATATACAGGTGATCTCCGTGAAGCACCGGGGACGCAGCGGTTCCCCAGCCATTGCGCATGGCACGCG
>CAZAAF010000168.1:0-8749 GCA_964482575.1 uncultured Verrucomicrobiota bacterium
TTGGTGAAGCCGCTGCCATCACAGTTGATCTTGAACACCCCGGCACCGCCGCCACCCCAATGATCCGACATCATGCCATAGAGAACGGTGCCGGCGATGACGGGCGTGCCACAGCCGCTTTCACGGTCGAATTGGTGAAGGATGGTGACTTTATTGCGTTCGGCCGCGGCAGTGAACGACGCAAAGATAACGAGGGAGAGAATGAGCTGTAAACAACGCGGGCATTTCATGTGCATCAACCTCCAGTCAGGCAACGGCGTCTCCTTATGAGCCATCGCCATCCTCCCATAACCGCCCGCCGTCAGCAAGGCAGGAAGATTCCTGCCAGAATGGTTCTCCGTGGCTGACGGGAGGGATGGTGCGTGCTAGAATGCGTCCGCATGCTTGGGAGCGCCGAAACATGAAACGCTGGGCGAAGTTTGTGAAAGACGGCCTAGGCGCAGTGGCTACACTGTTTGTGCTTTTTGTTCTACTGACATTTTTTGGCCATGTGTTTGAATCAGTGGTTCCCAACCCAAACGACTCGGCGGCGATTCGGAAAATTGAAGCCAGACTTTTGCCGCCTCTAAAGACTCCGCGGGCCGCTGTAGAACAAGTCTATGGCAAGAACATGCACGAACCAAGGCTTTGCAAAAGGGACTCCATGCGAGGCAACCCGCACGGCAAGTATCTTTGGGAATACAAACCGATGGAGGGGATTCATTTGACGGTTTGTTACGAATCAGACCTTGTAACCGAAGCGCTTTTTGAACACCGGGATTCCCGCTATTACAACATCGAATACGCGGACATGAGTGAATGGTTGAATAAGGATGCGAAGACCAAGGAGCGGCTGCTGCAAGAGTTTCTCGACAAGCACAGCCCGCTGCCTTGGTGAGCGGAAGTAACAACGTGGTCGGGCGCGCCGCATCGTTGTTTTCGGCTGGCCCGGCGGCTCGCCACGTTTCACGTGGTCCGGCCCTGCCTTTCCGAGGGAAACTGAGCCACGGATTGAACACCGATGGAACACGGATGGAATGGAAACCTTATCCGTGTTCCATCCGTGTGAATCCGTGGCTTCCCCTTCCCTTCTCGCCGCGCTTTCCTTCCGGCGGGGGTTCGGTTAGGCTTGGGGCCGCTATGAAATCTTTGCCCACGGACATCTCCATCCGCGAAGTCACCACCGACTACGAACACCACGCCTACCGCACGCCGATCAAGTTCGGCGGCGTGGCGGTGACGCATTGCACGCTGCTGAATGTCCGGGTCCGCGTCCGCACGCGCACCGGGCGCGAGGCCGAGGGCAGCGGCTCGATGCCGCTCGGCAGCGTCTGGTCGTTTCCCAGCAAGACGATCCCCGAGGCGGAACGGCTGGAGGCGATGAAGGCGCTGGCCGAGAAGATCGCCGGCCTGTTGCGCGACAGCGACCTGTGTGCGCATCCGGTGGAACTGAGCCACGAACTGGAGCCGGAGGCGCTGAAGCTCGCGGCGAAGGTGACCCGCACGAGCAAGCTGGCCGAGCCGGTGCCGAAGTTGTGCACGCTGGTGGTCTTCAGCCCGTTCGATGCGGCGCTGCACGACGCGTACGGCAAGGTCCATGGCCGCCACGTCTATGACTGCTACGGCGCGGAGTG
This sequence comes from uncultured Verrucomicrobiota bacterium, assembly GCA_964482575.1. GTDB lineage: Bacteria > Verrucomicrobiota > Verrucomicrobiia > CAIQCK01 > CAIQCK01 > CAIQCK01. The sequence continues at coordinate 1,614 of CAZAAF010000168.1, forward strand.
GATGAACGCGGACATTGCCCGCTACCTCGACCCGTCGTTCGCGGGCGAGTATCTCGACCGGTACACGCTGCGCCGGCCGAAGGCGCGGATGCCGCTGTATCATCTCATCGGCGCGCTCGACGCGTTGACCGACGCGGACGTGAAGGAGCGGCTGCGGGACGGCCTGCCGAACACGCTCAGCGAGTGGATTGTGAAGGACCAGCTCACGCACCTGAAGATCAAGCTCAACGGCGACAACGCGGAATGGGATGTGAACCGCATCCTCGCCATCGAGCGCGTCACCGCCGAGACGCAGGCGCGGCGGGGCGTGGATCGGTGGGTGTATTCGCTCGATTTCAACGAGCAGTGCCGGAACGTGGAGTATCTGCTGGAGGTGCTGCAGCGCGTGAAGGAAGGCAGCCCGGTGGCGTTCGGGCGCGTGGCCTACGTGGAGCAGCCGACGGCGCGCGACCTCAAGGCGCACCCGGAAAACAAGATGCACGCGGCGGCGGCGTTGAAACCGGTGGTGATTGACGAGTCGTTGACGGATTACGAGACGTTCCTGCTGGCGCGCGAGCAGGGCTACAGCGGCGTGGCGCTCAAGGCGTGCAAGGGCCAGAGTCAGGCGCTGCTGATGGCGGCGGCGGCCCAGAAGCGCGACATGTTCCTCTGCGTGCAGGACCTCACCTGCCCCGGCCAGTCGTTCCTGCACAGTGCCGGGCTGGCCGCGCACATCGCCCCGGTGACGGCGATCGAGGGGAACTCGCGCCAATACTGCCCCTCGGCCAACGTCGAGTGGGCCAAGAAGTTCCCCGGCATCTTCACCGTGCGCGAAGGCACGATCGAGACCGGCTGCCTGGACCAGGTCGGGATGGGCCACTGAGCGGGAACGGCTGCGTAATTGGTGACTCGTGATTCGTTATTGGTGATTGGTAACTGGGTACGGGGAAGACAAAGAATGAGGTTGTGTGGCCACCGACGCTTGCCACGTGTGACGTGGTAAGGAGGCGGTGCCAGTGGAACGTGGCCGGAATGAGTTTGGGTTGACGCGGGCGGCGATCCAAACGCACCCCAATCGCCGTTCACCCTCCCCGCCTCCTTACGTCGGCGGCTACCCGGCGGCTACGGATGTGGGTCGCGGGCTTCCAGTACTTGGTCACCAATTACCAGTCACCCGTTACCAGTTACCCATTGCCAAATGAGTCCGCCTCCTGACGTCGGCGGCTACGGGGCGGCCACAGCGCCCAAGAACCACGTTACACGTTCGCGCCGCTCCAGCTCAGCTTGCGGCGGAGGGTCTCGAAGTAGGAATAGCCTTCCGGCTGGACGATCTGGAACTGGCGGTTGCCGCGGCGCACCTGGATGGTGTCCAGGCTCCGCAGTCGCACGCGCAACTGGCCGTCCACCGTCAACACCAGTTCCTCCGGCTGGCTGAGGATGCGCGCCTCCACCACCACCGCGCGGCCCACCACCACCGAGCGGTTCGTGAGCGAGTGCGGGCAGATGGGCGTCATCACAAACGCCTCCGTCCCCGGCGTCAGGATCGGCCCGCCGGCGCTCATCGAGTAGGCGGTCGAGCCGGGAGGGGTGGCTATATCCTTGCTGTCGCTGTGGTTGTCGGGGTGGGGGTCGGCGTTGTTGCGTTTGGCCTGCCGCACGAGTCGGGCCGCGGCGCCGCGGGAGACGACCACATCGTTCAGCGCGTAATGGGAGGACAACAGCCGTTCGCCCCGGCGGATGTCCGCCTTCAACAACGACCGTGTCCGCACCGCATAGCGGCCGGCCAGCACCGCCTTGATCGCCTTCGTCATCCCCTCGGCAGGGACGACGGTGATGAACCCGAGCGCGCCGGCGTTGATGCCCAGGACCGGCGTTGGCGCGCCTTCCATCTCGTGCGCCGTGCGGAGCATGGTGCCGTCGCCGCCGAACACGAGCAGCAGTTGGGAGCGCGCGGCCGTGCCGGCGACGTCGTCGCCCGCGTGGATCACCTGCAGGCCCGCGCGCCGGAGCAGTGCGCCGGCCTCGCGCGCCAGTTGCCGCGCCTGTTTCTTCTCGGTGTTGACCACCAACCCGACGGTTTTTATTTGCGCAAACAAATCAAGAACTCCTTGTTCCCGGCCGGGCCGAGCAGCGGCGATTCGATGACGCCGTCGCAACGCAGGCCCAGCTCGCCCGTGGCAAACGTCCTCACCGCCTCCACCACGCGCCGGTGGACGGCCTCGTCCCTGACCACGCCGCCCTTGCCGACATCCTTCGGTCCGGCTTCGAACTGCGGTTTGATCAGGGCAACAATAACCCCGGTGTCGCAACTTGTCGAGGCGGCGGCCACCTTGCCTGGGGATTTCAGCAACTCCTTCGCCGCCGGCAACACCTTGGCCAAGCCGATGAACGCCACGTCGATCGACACAATGTCCACCACCTCGCCAAGCTGCTCGCGCCGGAGATGCCGGGCGTTGACGCCGTCGTGCATGGTCACGCGCGGGTCGCGCCGCAGCTTGTAGGCGATCTGTCCCCGGCCGACATCCACCGCATGGACGCGCGCCGCGCCGTGTTGCAGCAGGCAATCGGTGAACCCGCCCGTCGAGGCGCCGAGGTCCGCGCAGATCGCGCCGGTCACACGGACTTTGAAATGGTCGAGTGCCGCCTCCAGCTTGTGGCCGCCGCGGCTGACGAATTTCTCCTCCGCCTTCAACTCGACGGGAGCGTCGGTGGCAATCTCCGCGCTGGGCTTGTCCGTGACCTGCCCCGCCACGAGGACCTGGCCGGCCATGATGGCGCGTTTGGCCTTTTCGCGGCTCTCGCACAGCCCGCGCTCCACCAACAAGATATCCAGCCGCAATTTATCCATGCCGTCACAGTACCCGCCCGCGCGAGCGATTCAACGCGAAATCGGCGTGGCGGACACCGAAGGGACAGGCGGGATGCCCGTCCCGCTATTTCAGCCAGCGCTCAAACCATGCGAGCATCCCGGCGCGCATCTCGGGCGTATAGACGTGGCCGGTGTTGCGATAGACGATGCTCTTGAACCGGTCGGGCGCGCCGACGGCGCGATAGACACCGCCGACCTTGTCCTCGAGCACCCGGATGCCGTCCACAGGCGAGCCGTAGTCAATGTCGCCCGTCAGCGCGAGGAACGGCCGCGGGGCCATCAACGCCAGCACGCCCTCGGTATCGAAATGCTTCAGCAGGCCGAAAGTGAAGTAGTAGAGGCCGTGCGCCTTGAGGTTGCCGTGGAGGATGAGATTCTCGTACCGCGTCAGGCAGGCGACGCCGACGGCGGCGGCCACCCGCTCGTCCACCGCCGCGAGCCACCACGACCGTGTGCTGCCCATGCTCATGCCCGTGGCGCCAATGCGCTTCGGGTCCACCTCGGGACGCTGGCTGAGGTAATCCAGCGCGACCTGGTCGTCGCGCACCATCATGCCCCAGACGGTGCGGCCGAGCCAGAGGTTCAGTTTCAGGAGGCTGTTCTGCGTGATGTCTGCGTGGGGCGGGATGCCGCGATGATAGATGTCGGGCGGACCGCTAGGGACGATCTCCGCGCGGTCGCCGTAATACCACGCGTCCGGCGCGACCACGACGTAGCCGTTGCGGACGAAGACGTCGCCGAGGCTCTCCACCGTGCCGCTGGGCGTGATGAGCGCGGTCTTGTCGGGCGTGGAGGAATGCAGCCAGAGGATGGCGGGCGCGGGATGCCGGCGCTTGTCCGGCACGAGCACCAGCGCGCTGATGTCGTTGCCGACGCCGTTATCAATGGAGACGCGCTCGAGCGTGTAGCCGCGGCGCAACTCGCGGCTCACCAGCCGCGCCGTGGTCTTCGCGGGCCGCGGCGGGATGTCGCCGAGGGAATCCACCACCGCGCGCAGCACCTCCGGACGCTGGGCACGCCAGGCCGCCGCGTCCGGCGGGACGTTGAATTTCCCGATGGGCAGGTTCTTGAAAGCCGCCGGCACCTCCGCATCATGCGCGGCCTCGGCCTTTCGATACGCCGCCGACGCCTCGGGACCGCCGGGATGCGACGGATTCCAGTCGGAGTATTTCAACACGAGCCACTGGCGCATGACGCAGTCCGCAACCGCTTCGGCCAGGCGCTCGTTGTCTGCCGGCCCGGCGAGGCCGTGCAGGTCGTGCACCGGGACACCGGCCGCGTGCATCACGGCCGTGGCGGCGGCGTTGTAACGCTTCACATCGGCCTCGCGCCCGCCGGTGACCGGTGTGGTGTTGGCGAACACGACCGCGAGATGGGGCTCGCGCTGGAGACGTTCCACAATCTGCCGGAGATTGGATTCATATGGCGCCAGCCCAACGTGATGCGGCTGGCCGTCCTTGGAGGGCGAGAGATCGTCGAGGCCGCAGTTGAAATGCACCACCGAGGGTTTCTCACGGGCCAGCCATTGGTCCAGGTGCGCCAGCACCTGCGCGCTGTCCCCGCCACTGTCGGCCGGTGTGACCACGACGGCCTTGCCCGCCAGACGTTTCGCGACGAGCGGCGCGTAACCGGCGGTGACGGCATCGCCGATGAGCGCGATTTTCGGCAGGGCGGGCACCGGCGCTTTCGCCGGGGCGGCGGCAAATGCGAGCGGGGCCACCAGCCAGAGGGAAAGAATCGGGAGAAGTTTCGTCTTCATGTCCATGCTCCTCAACGCCGCCATCGTAGGCCAGACGCGACCGGATGGCCAGCCACAGTTTTTTTAACAACGTGGGCCAGGCAACAGGCCCGTTCCACCCGCGAATCGCCAAGCCGGCGCGGATTGAGTATGGTCCCTGGTGATGAGAAAAGACGACACCGCCGCACCGCCCGCGATGGTGCCCGAGGAAATCCCCGGCACCACGCGCCGGGGTGCGCCCGGTCCCCGGGTGTGGCACCGGACGTTTGCGGCGTTGAAGCACCGCAACTTCCGGCTTTTTTTCTTCGGCCAGCTCGTCTCGCTCATCGGCACGTGGATGCAAAACACCGCGCAGGGCTGGCTGGTGTATGAACTCACCGGCTCGAAGATGTTGCTGGGCGTGGTGGCGGCGGTCGGGTCGCTGCCCATGCTGCTCTTCGGCATCTGGGGCGGGTCGGTCGCCGACCGCTATCCCAAGCGCACCGTGCTGCTGCTGACGCAAGGCTGGATGATGCTGGTGGCGCTCGCGCTGGCGACGCTGGTGGCGGGCGGCTGGGTGCAGCCGTGGCATATCGTGCTGCTCGCAGCCGGCACCGGGCTTGGCATGGCGTTCGACATGCCCGTGCGGCAGTCGTTCATGGTGGAGATGGCCAACCGCGAGGATTTGATGAATGCCATTTCGCTCAACAGCTCCATCGTCAACGGCGCGCGCGTGATCGGCCCGGCGACGGCGGGGCTGTTGATGGCGAATGTCGGCATCGCCGCCTGTTTTTTCCTGAACGGCCTGAGCTTCCTCGCCGTGATCGCCGGGCTCTGGATGATGCGGCTGCGGCCGCACGCCCGGAAGCCGCACACCGGCTCGACGTGGCAGCATGTGCAGGAAGGTCTGCGGTATGCGTTCTCGCACCGGCGCATCCGGATTCTGGTGATGCTGCTAGCGGTGGTGGGAACGTTCGGCTGGTCCTACGCGGTGCTCATGCCGGCGTTCGCGCGCGACCTGCTCCATGTCAGCGAGGCGGGCTACGGCGTGCTGCTGGGCGCGAACGGCGTCGGCGCGCTGGCGGGCGCGTTGATGGTGGCGACGATTGGCAACCGGCTGCAGCCGCGGGTGCTGGTGTTGGGCGGGCTGGGCTGGTTCTCGGCCATGCTGCTGTTGCTGTCGATGACGCACAGTTACGCAGTGGCGATTGGTCTCCAGGCCGCCAGCGGCGCGGGCATCATGCTGTTTTTCTCGACGAGCAACACGCTGGTCCAGCTCACCGCCTCGGACGAGATGCGCGGGCGGGTGATGGGGATCTGGGCGCTGGTGTTCGGCGGCATGATGCCGCTGGGCGGGATGGAGGCGGGCATGGTGGCGCACACCTTTGGCGTCCGCACGGCGATGGCGACAGGTGCCATCGTCTGCGCGCTGGCCGGCCTGCTGACGTGGAGATTCGTCCGTCGCCGCGAGGCGCCCTCATGGCATGGACAGGCAGCAGGGACGTGAGCCACGGAGTGAACACGGAGGGGATGAGGGGATCGGCGGGGAACCATCACTGAAACCTACCAGGAATGGTTCATAACCCACATGAGCAGCAGAGTTATGATGATTACCAACACTGCACAACCCCGATTGCGGTTCAGCCTGCGCTTTAGCGTTGGAGCAGCCGTCCGTGGTCCTGTGATTCTGGCATGAACCCCAAGGACCATGTCTTTCACCATCTTCATCACTTCGGCTTCCGCGTTCGTGAGTGAAATGCCGAATTGTTCTTCAAACGCGATAACGATATCCACATCGGCCATCGAATCGAAATCCCAGAAGAACGCCAGATTTGCAGAAAAATCGTCCGTGTCCCGAATACGTGACAAATCAGCCCCAAGGTGTTCGGACAATATCTTCCTGACCTTTGCCACCGTCTCTGGCGCAACGCCGTACTGTTGGAAGTAGCGCTCCCACAGCTGTCCGTCGTCGAGCGGCTCTCTTCCGGCAAAGGCTTGCTCAATCGCCTTCTGCTTCTGCCGACGCTCAACGTCCAAGATGTTTCTTAACCACCCCATGACATGGCCTGACGTGATGGATTCATTTCCACAGGCTACGGAGATAAAAGTAGATACCACACAGCATCAACATCACAAAGAGTCCGAAGCCCCAATACAACCGGGCGGGGCGGGGTTTTTGTTCCTGTGCTTTTTCCCCGGTGGATGTGTTGCTCTCCTGTTTCAGCGGGCAGATTTTTTCAATCGCTTCTCCAAAAATCCAATTCCCCTTCCAGATCACGAGACTGCCGAGAAGCTCAAAAAGCGCCTGGAAGATGATTTTCATTGTGCCCGGGCCGTCGATGCCACTTTGACATTAGTTCCTCTCCGCACAAGACCTCCAATGTCCCTATCGTCCCACGACACACGGGGCAGTCAAGCCGATTTGAGCCAGCAGGCGACCTCCTTTCCATCGCCTGGGTCAGCGCCTGCAAGAACGCGCGATGGATGCCCCGGTTTGACGCAAGCCGCGTTCCTGTTCGGCGCAGCCGCGACTCCGTCGCGGGACGTTATCCTCCTCATTCCCGCCACGGA
>CAZAAF010000169.1:0-8739 GCA_964482575.1 uncultured Verrucomicrobiota bacterium
TCTGCAGGAAACCGGCCGGGGGTGGAGCCTGACTGGACAAGCTGGCTATATCAATCACGGTCGTGGGAAAAACAGACACCAAGGACATCTGCGAGGACGCCGTTCGGGCCACCAACAAAGCTTCGCACTTGGTTCGCGCGTAATGGTTGCGGCCAAACCCTGCCTTTAATCCCCAATCCTCATTGCGCTCGTGCGGACCGGTGGGTTCAAAAACCACAATCGAGGAAACATTCACGACCCGGCTGACACCGGCCATTTTGAGAGCCTCCAGCACGGTCTGGGTGCCACGGACATTGATATCGATGAATACCTCCGGCAGAGGGTCGTTGACATCCTGGTACACGGCAAGGTGGACGGCGTGCGTGCACCCTCTCGCCGCAGCGATGACGGCTTGCTGGTCACGGATGTCGCCCCGAAAAATCGAAACGCCGGGCGTGTGCTTGAAACTTTCCGCCGGCCCCCGGCACAACACATGAACGGGAATTGCCAGCCCGCCGAGACGAGCGACCAGATGCTTCCCGATGCTTCCCGTCGCGCCCGTGACCAAGAAACGCGTCGCGGCACCGGCTGGAGGATGAAGGCCTAAATCCATCTGAAACCGTTGATTCTCAACCGCCCGGGCAACCGGAAGTAGATGTTGGTGGCAAGCTTGTAATTGTTGCACTTCGCACATTGGGGCAGCGACGCGTAATCCGACAGTCTCATCCGATTCACAATCTCGCAGCGAAGATTGTCCTTCTTCTGCGCCATTTCCCAAGGACTGTCGGTCATGATATTGCCAAGATAGAGTGATTCCACCCTCTGGCCACCGGCAAAATAACAGGGATCACAAGGGTAGATATCTCCCCGGACATTGACCGCCACATATCGCATGGGCATGGTGCAAGGATGGGGACTGGTTTCGACACCAAACGTACTGCCTTCATGATTGCCACCCTCGTTAACAATGGGGTGGATGTAACATTTGTCACCGAAACGCATGGAGGAAACCCATTGCTTGATGTCCCCGTCATATCGGGACATGTCGTTCTCGTAATCCAGGTACTGAACGATCACATCCGGGAAACGATCGCCGCTTTCATTTCGGAGCGAAATCAGCCGCCGTACGTTGGATACCACTTGGGCATAGGCGTCCTTGCCCATGTGCCGTTGGTAATCGCCAGGCGAGTTGACATTGAGACTGACGGTGACCTCATTCACCTTATGGGCGATCATCTGACGACAGACCTCGTCATCCAACAGGATGCCGTTTGTGACCACAATGATGCGAATATCGGGGGATATGTCCTTGATACGTTGAAACGCTTCGAAAAGGCCGGGAAACATCAGCGGCTCACCCAAACCCATTGTCGTGAACGAAACTCTTTTCCCGCCTTCATGGAACTTCTTGACCTCCTCGATAACACGGTCCAGGACCGGTTTTTCCATGTTGGCGGAGTTGAATTTTTTCGCATGAATCAGGTCCGTGCGTGTACACATGTTGCAGGACAAGTTGCACCGGCTGGTGAATTCACACCGGAACGCCACTTCAGCCTTGGATGCCTGCATCCGTTCGTACAGGCGGTATAAGGGGAATCGAAGAATCCGGGCTTTCGTCTCTTGCGAAAGGTGCTTTGTTAATAACTTAATCATCCGCTTGGGCCCTTTGCCTCACTATAGCATCCCGGACCTGTTTTTCCTATATCGCATGACAGGCGCCGAGCGCGCAATCCCAAAAGGACTGCAGGACTTCACCCATCGAAAAAACGAGGTGCTCTATCCTGATTTTTGACACGTCTGCGGGATAGCCGGACTCCCGCAGTGGCCATTCGCAAGAGGGAAACATCCGTTGGGGTGGAAAGCTGCAACATATTGAAAATAAATCAGATATGACATCGGAAGACTTAAATCGCAAAATCCGGTTGCACTTCATTGAACGGCTGCTATATTGTGTCAGTCTAAACGATTGAAAGTGGTAAAGGCCGTTTAGAGAAGATTTAGGACATTTTGATTCGGGCGTGTGCATGTTCTTCATGCGGGGTTCCCCACCCCCACCTCCTTGGCATGCATCGCCCGAATCTTATTTTCAGTCGATGGAGGTGGAACGGAATCCCGGGAAACGACTTCAGGAAGGCGACAAGGTCTGCCGTAACTCCGCCAGCACTTCAGGATCGCGCACATCCGCCCAGCGCCCCATCAATTCACAACCCCGGATTCGCAACCCGGCGCGGCACATGGCGATCAGCGCATCCGTCAGTTCGTATTCCCCGCGGATCGATTTTTGCAAACGGGCGGTGAATTCGAAGACGCGCGGGGTGAAAATGTAAATGCCGGCGTTGTACCACGCGGGCGCCCCGGGCTGCAGCTTCCCGGCCCGAACAAGCGTCTCCAACTGGGCCGGGGTTGGCTTCTCGATGAGATCCGTCATGTAGAAGTTCCCGTCGAAACAGGCCACGGCGCCTTTGGTGACATCTTCGCCGCGCTTGACGGTCTGCAGCACGTCCGGCTTTTCCCGGCCAAACAGTTCCGTCATGTTGCGGTAATCCCCGGGCGTCACCAAGATGTCGCCGTAGCTGAGCACGAAGTCATCGCTGCCCACAAATTCCCTGGCCACCTCCGGAGCCTTGCCGGTGCCGTCCTGCACCACCTGCTCCACGTAGCTCAGGCGCATCCCCAGCCGGGAGCCGTCCCCGAAATGGCTGCGGATGGCGTCGCCGCGATAGCCGACAATGATGCACACCTCGCTCACGCCCGCGTCGCGCAGCCCCGTCAGGATATGTTCCAGCACCGGGCGACCCGCGACCTCCAACAACGGCTTCGGCATTTCCCGGGTCAGCTCCTTCATCCGCGTGCCCTTGCCCGCAGCCAAAATCACACCTTTCATCGCCATGAAATCAATTCCTTGGTAAGTGACCGAACGATTGCGCGCGAGCCCGGCTTTCCGTCCGCTGGCGCCGGTTCCCTTCGCGCGTGTCCGCCGTTATTTCAGCAACGGCACGATTTCCTTCTCGAACGCGTCCGCCGGGTGGTAACCGATGCGCGGCTCGCCGATCTTCTTGCCGGTCTTGTCCAGAAGGAACGTGGTCGGGATCGCCTCCACGCCACCCCAGGCGGCGGTCGTGTCCTGGCCGACGACGAAGACGGGATAGTTCAGTTTTTGCGACCGGTGGAATTCCCGGACGGCCTCGGTATCGTCATCCAGCGACAACCCGACCACGACGAGACCCTTGGCGCCGTATTTCTTCTGCAGCTCCACGAACCCGGGGATTTCCTGGCGGCAGGGTCCGCACCAGGTGGCCCAAAAATCCACGACGACGACCTTGCCTTTGAGCGACGCCAGATATTTGTCCACGCCCGCCTTGTCCAGGCGACGGATGGACGCCTTGGCGGAGGGCTCGGCCGCCTGCGCGGCATCCACCGAGGCCGTCCCGATGAGTCCTGCGAAAGCGGCGGCGATCAACGCCTGCCGGAGAATGAGCGTTTTCATAAGCGTGTCTTCTTTCAACGGGAGATTACTTGCGGGCAAGGGTCAAATCAAGTTCTCCGGGTCCGCGTCCACCCGGGCCGGCCGATCACTTGTCGGCGGGAACCGCCTCGGGATGTTCGGAGCGGATCATCTGCAAGCGTTGCCGCGCGATTTCGGCGCAGGGGAAACCGGATTTGATGAGCCGCAGATAGACCCTGGCGGCCTCGGCCCAGCGTTTCTGGTTCTCCAACAACTCGCCGGCATCGAGGCCGGCCCGCCCGAACCACGTCGGTTCGGCCACAATCCGCCCTTCATCGTCCATCTCGTAAATGACCGCCAGATAGCTTTCCAAGGCCTTGGTCGTTTCGCCCAGCTTCTCCTGGCTCTTGCCGATCTTGAAATGCGCCTGGCTCTTGAGGGCCGGACTCGCGGTCAGGCTGTTCAGCAACTGCTGGTAGAGCGCGATGGCCTGTTGATACCGTTCCAGTTTCGGATTCGCCGGGACCTCCGTGGCCAGGCTGAAGTGGCAATCGCCTTCGCGGCCCTGCGCCTCGTCCGCCTGCGGCGTGTTGGGGAAATCCCGCACCACGCTCTCAAACACCAGCAGCGCCTCGGCAAACTTGCCTTCCTCGGTCAGGGAATCGCCTTCGAGCACCCTCGCCACCCCGCGCAACGGACTGGTGCGATAGGCCGGGTTCTTCAGCAACTCCTCCAGGACATCGCGGGCTTCCTTGTACGCCTGCCGGTTGTAGGCGGCTTTGGCGGCCCAGAGCAGCGCGTGGTCGGCCAGGCGGTGCCCCGGCCATCGCTGCGGCACGGTGGCGAACTGTTTCTGTGCCTCGGTCCATTCCTTGCGGTTGTATTGCTGCTGCGCCAGCCAGAACATGGCCTCGGCGGCCTGCGGCGACTTGGGGAATTCCTTCAGCACCCGTTCGAAACCGTCATGCCCCGCCGTCTCGTCGCCCGCATGGGCCAGGCAATAGGCGCGCTCGAACGTCGCGAGCGCCGCCACGTCCTCCGCCGGCTTCAACGCGAGCACTTCCTCGTAATCGCGCGCCGCCTCCAGCAACCGGCCCGCCTTCGCCCGCGCCTCGGCCGCCGCGAGCCGCGCCTGGGTGGCCAATTTGCCGGGGGGCCGGCCGACCCAGAGTTTCTCGAAGGTCAGCCAGGCCTTTTCGTAACGGCTCTGGGCCACATACGCCCGGCCGAGTTGCAGCCAGGCTTCGTCGGCATGCGGGTCCGTCGGATAGGTGGTGAGGAACTTTTCCAGTGCCGCCGCGCTGCGGTCGGCCTGATTCGCGCGGTCAGCGGCCAGCGCCAGTTGCCAGAGCGCCTCGCCGGCCAGCGACCCGCCACGGTCGGCGTTCAGCGCCTTTTCATAATTGTCCGCCGCCTTCACGAAATCGCCTGCGGCAAACGCCAGGTCGCCCAGCTTGAACCACGCCTGCGCCACCAGCACCGGTTCCCGGGCGAGCTGGGTGGTCTGCGTGAATCCTTCCGTCGCCTCCGCCACATGACCCAGCGCCAGTTGGGACCACGCGGCGCCCGCGAGCGCGGCGGGCGCGTCGTCGCATTGCGGGAACTGCGTCGTCACCCGTTGAAAAAACACCAGGGCGTCCTCGTGCCGCTTCGCGGTCGCCAGCAACTGCCCCAACCGCAGCAGCACCGGCGCCGTCAAGGCATCCTGCGGATGCTCGTCCACGAACATCCGCAACAGGCCGATCGCCTCCTCATTCCGCACCATCTGCTGCGGCAGCCCGCTCAACTGCGTCACGGCCGACCGTTTGATGGCCTCGCCCGGCGAGCGCGTGAACGCCTCCCGAAACGCTGCCGCCGCCTCGGTCCATCGCCGCTGCGCCGCGCGCACCTCGCCCAGTGCCAGCCACGTCTGCGCCGCGAGCGCCGCCGGCATGGCACGGCCCACCGACAACGCCTTGTCGAACGCGGTCGCCGCCGTATCGAGATGCCCCCGCTCCCGCCGCAACTGGCCGATCCAGTAGAGCGCCTGCAATGCGACGGGCTGGCTGTCGTACCGGTCCAGCACCCACTCGAAATGTGACTCCGCCGCGCCGTAGTTCTTCCGCATCAGGGCGATCCGCCCGCGCATGACGCGCGCGTCGCCCTGCATGTCGCGGGAGGTGATCTTCGGGGGCAACTCGGCGAAGGCGGCCTCGGCTTCATCGAACTTGTTCTGGGCGAACAAGGCGTAGCCGAGCCCATACTGGGCTTGCGCCCCATAGCGGCTCGAAGCAAATTTGGTCAGCAGTTCCCGGTAACGCGTCTCGGCCTCCGCCCACCGGCTGGCGTGCGCGAGTGCCTCGGCATGCCAGAAAACATAGGCGTCGGCCAGCCGGCCGTCCCCGAACTTCTTCACCGCATCCGTCATCCACCGCAACGCCGCGTCCACCTGGCCGGAGAGCACCAGCGTTTCGCCGAGCAGCAGCGTGGCTTCCTCGGTGTTGGAGAATCTGGGATGGGCCGTGAGCAGTTCGCGCAACTGCTGTTCCGCCACGTCGTAGATGCCGTCGCGAAACGCGTTGCTGCCCGTGCGCCACAACTCCGCCGACGAGCGTGTCTCCGCGGCACACGCCGCCCCTGCCGCCACCCATGCAGCGGCCGCGACGGCCAGAATTTGGAACCTCAATCGCACGCGTTCACTCTGTCAGAAAACCGGCGTCTGGTCGAGCCTTGCCCGCAACCCAATTCCGCCGCCCCCGGTAACCCGCCCGGTCACACCCCCAAGGCCGCCTCAAACCCGGGCGGCCACCGTTTCCGCCCGGACCGGCGAGCCGGCCGTCGCCTTGGCCGCCGCTCCGTTCGCCACCGTCGGGACCGCGCCGTTGAGCATCCGTTTGAGGAACTGGCCGGTGTAGCTCTTCGCATGGGCCGCCACCTTCTCGGGCGGGCCTTCGGCCACGATCTTGCCGCCCCCGTCGCCGCCCTCGGGACCGAGGTCGATCAGCCAATCGGCGCACTTGATGACGTCGAGGTTGTGCTCGATCACGAGCACGGTGTTGCCGGCGTCGCGGAGCTTGTTCAACACATCCAGCAGTTTTTCGATGTCGGCGAAATGCAGGCCGGTCGTCCGCTCGTCGAGAATGTACAACGTGCGGCCGGTGGCGTGACGCGCCAGTTCGGCGGCGAGCTTCACGCGCTGGGCCTCGCCGCCGGACAGCGTCGTGGCCTGCTGGCCGAGCTTGATGTAGCCCAGGCCGACCTCGGCGAGGACGCGGAGCTTCTCCTCGATCTGCGGCACGGCCCGGAAAAAGGTCAGCGCCTCGTCCACCGTCATCTCGAGCACGTCGGCGATGTTCTTGCCGTGATAGGTGATCTCCAGCGTGTCGCGGTTGTACCGCTGGCCGCGGCAGGTCTCGCACGTGACGTACACGTCCGGCAGGAAGTGCATCTCGATGCGGATGAGGCCGTCGCCCTTGCAGACCTCGCAACGCCCGCCCTTGACGTTGAAGCTGAACCGGCCCGCGCCGTAGCCGCGCACGCGCGCCGTCGGCAGGTGCGCGAAGAGGTCGCGGATGCTGTTGAACATGCCGGTGTATGTGGCCGGGTTGCTGCGTGGGGTGCGGCCGATGGGCGACTGGTCGATGACCACCACCTTGTCGAGCTCGTTCACGCCGAGGATGGCGTCGTGTTCGCCGGGCTTTTCCTTCGAGCCGTAGAACTTGCGGAACAGCGCCTTGCGGAGGATTTCATCCACGAGCGTGGACTTGCCGCTGCCGCTGACGCCGGTGACGCAGACGAAGCAGCCGAGCGGAATCCGGGCGTTGATGGACTTGAGATTGTTCTCGCGGGCGCCCTGAATCTCGAGCCAGGTGCCGTGGGGCGCATGGCGCTTGCGCGGCAGCTCGATCTTCAACTCGCCGCGCAGGAACCGCGACGTCAGCGAGGTGGCCGAGGTCAGCACCTCCGCCGCCGGGCCGTTGGCGACGATGTAGCCGCCGCGCACGCCCGCGCCGGGGCCGAGGTCCACGATCCAGTCTGCCTTGCGGATGGTGTCCTCGTCGTGCTCGACGACGATGACCGTGTTGCCGATGTTGCGCAGCCCCTCGAGCGACGCGATGAGCCGGTCGTTGTCGCGCTGGTGCAACCCGATGCTCGGCTCGTCTAGAATGTAGAGGCAGCCCACGAGGCCCGCGCCGATCTGCGTCGCGAGCCGGATGCGCTGCGCCTCGCCGCCGCTGAGCGTGGCGCTCTCGCGGTCGAGCGTGAGGTAATCAAGGCCGACATCGCGGAGGAACTTCAAGCGGTTCTGGACCTCCTTGATGACCTCCTCGCCGATCTTCGCCTCCATCGTCTCGAAGAACTGCGCCGCCTTGCCGATGCTGAGCTTGCAAATCTGGATGTTGGACTTCTCGCCGACGGTGACCGCGCGCGACTCGGGCCGCAGCCGCGCCCCGCGGCAGTTCGGGCAGCGGATGCGCCCCATGTAGCCGCTGAGCCGCTGCTTGGTGAATTCGCTCTCCGTCTCGGCGTAGAGCCGCTCCAGGTTCGGGATGATCCCCTCGAACGGGCGCTTCACAACCTTCCAGGCGCCGCCGCGGAAGAAGCCGAACTCGATCTCCTCCTTGCTGCCGTGCAGCAGGGTCTTGCGGAGGTCCTCGCTGAGGTCCTTCCACTTCGTCTCGATCGGCACGTTGTAGTGCTTCGCCACGGAGCGCAGGAGCATCTTGTAGTAGATGATCATCCGCCGCCCGCCGCGCCGCCACGGGGCCACCGCGCCGTTCTCCAGCGTCTTCTCCGGGTCGGCGACGATCAGTTCGGGATCGAACACGAGTTTCGTGCCGAGGCCGTGGCACTACGGGCACGCCCCGTGCGGGCTGTTGAAGCTAAAATGCGCCGGCGACAGGTCGCCGAAACTGATGCCGCACTCCACGCACGCGTTCAGCGTCGAGTAGAGCGTTTCGGTCCACTTCTCCTCCGGCGCGGACAGGCCCGGCACCGGCGTCACCACCGGCATCTGCCGCGACGGCGCGGTCAGCACGCGCACGACGTTCTCACCACACTTCAACGCCGTCTCGATGGAATCCGTCAGCCGCACGCGAATCTTGTCTGGCCCGCCAAACTGCGCGCTCGGGATCACCAGGCGGTCAATGACCGCCTCGATGGTGTGCTTGCGGGCCTTGTCGAGCTTCAGCGGCGCGGCCTGCTCGGTGCCCTTGTGCGGGTCCAGCCCCAGCTCGATCATCTGGCCGTCAATCCGAGCCCGGACGAACCCCTGGCGCTTCATCTTGTCGAGCACGTCGCGGAATTCGCCCATCTCGTCGTCAACCATCGTCGCC
>CAZAAF010000170.1:0-549 GCA_964482575.1 uncultured Verrucomicrobiota bacterium
AGCAGCTGAAGCCGGCGCGTCTCGGAAATGCCCTCGTTGGCTTCGGCGTGTTCAAGCTTCTTGTGGGCGTTCTCGATCATGACGATAGCCGCATCGACCATCGCGCCGATCGCGATCGCGATGCCGCCGAGGGACATGATGTTCGAGCTGATGTCCTGCCCGAACATGACGAGGAACGACACGAGCACGGCGATGGGCAGGATGATAATGGCGACCAGCGCGCTGCGCAGGTGCATCAGGAACGCGATGCAGACCAGCGCGACGACAAGGCTCTCCTCGAGGAGTTTCTCTTCGAGTGTTTTGACCGCGCGTTGGATGAGCGCGCTGCGGTCGTAGGCGATGGTGCAGGTCACGTCGGGCGGCAGGCCCTTCATCGCCTCGTCGAGTTTCTTCTTCACGTCGAGGATGACCTGCCGTGCGTTGGCGCCGTAGCGCACGACGCAGCGAGCGGCCAATTTCGCCGTCGTCGTCGTCTTGCCCACGCCCGTCGGCCCGACGACCGCGAAAACGCCGCCGCGATCGATGATGTAGTTCTCGTTGGTGAGCGTG
>CAZAAF010000170.1:559-8394 GCA_964482575.1 uncultured Verrucomicrobiota bacterium
TGCCGCCGACCGTCTCGCCCTCGCCGTTCAATTCCGCGATGCCGCGGCGCATGTCGGGACCGAACCCGACGTTGGCAACCTGGCCAAGGAGAATCGGCACGCCCTTGTCACCGACGCCCACGGCGACCTTGCGCAAGTCATCGAGGCTCTGCACATAGCCGCGCACCCGGAGCATGAACTCCTTCTCCGACAGCTCGATGGACCGGCCGCCGACCTCGCCGTTGCTGCGCTGTACGGCCATCGCCACGTCGGAGACCGAGAGGTTGTAGGCGCGCAGCTTCGTCGGGTCCACCGTCACCTGGTACTGCCGGACATAGCCGCCGACCGAGGCAACCTCCGAGACGCCCTCGACCGAGGCGAGTTGGTAGCGGAGATACCAGTCCTGCATCGAGCGCAGCTCGGCCAGGTCGCGCTTCGGCGAGTTGATCGAATACATGAACGCCCAGCCGACGCCGGTCGCGTCCGGGCCGAGCACGGGCGACACGCCTTTCGGCAACCGTCCGCCGAGGCCGTTGAGGTATTCGAGCACGCGGCTGCGCGCCCAATAGGGATCGGTGCCGTCCTCGAAGAGGACATAAACAAACGAGTACCCGTAAAACGAATAGCCGCGCACGACCTTCGCCTTCGGCACCGAAAGCATCTTCGTCGTGATCGGATAGGTCACCTGGTCCTGCACGATCTGCGGCGCCTGGCCGGACCATTCGGTGTAGATGATGACCTGCACGTCGGAGAGGTCGGGAATCGCATCGAGCGGAATGTGGCGCACGGCATACACCCCCCCCAGCACCAGCCCGGCCGTCGCCAGCAGGACGAGGAACTTGTTGCGCAGCGAAAATTGGATGAGGCCCTGGAGCATGTAGTTCTCCGGTCAGTACGCGTGCTCGTGGGCGGATTGTCCCGCCGGCGGATGCTGCTTGCGCCAGTGATCCTCCGAGATTTTGCCGTGGGCGACTTCACCCGTCGGCACCAACGTCATCTCGCACTTCCCGCACTTGCCGGGCTTGTCGGCAACGATATCGGCATGCTCGGCCATCGGGCAGGTGTAGCGATTCGGGGGTCGGGGTTCGGGTTTCGGGGTTTGTCCTGGAGCGGCCGGCGGTGGCTGCATCACGGGAATGAGTGTCATGCCACACGTCGGGCATTTGCCGGGTTTGTCGGCGCGCACGTGGCTGTGCTCGGGCATTGGGCAGGTGTAGTAGAGCAGCCGGCCATCGGGCTGGAACTGGCGCAGCGCGGCTTCCGAAACCGGCACCAGCGCCATGCCGCAGATGGAACACTTCCCGGAACTCTTGTACTCAATCGAAATATGCTCCGGCATGGGACAAACCCAGATGGTCGTGGAGCGTGAAGCGTCGGTTGCGTTAGGCTTCGCTGCCTGTCCCACGCTTGGACGCTCCGGCGCGCCACGCTCCACGCGTCCCGCCGGCGCGTTCATTTTCTGGATCGCCTCGCGAAGCTGGCTTTCGGAATCGAGCATGAACTGGCCCGACGTGACGATGCGCTCGCCTTCCTTCAATCCATCGAGCACCTGATACAGGTCGTTCTCCGCCTGCGGTCCCAGCGTGACGGCGCGCGGCTCGAACTTCCCGCCGTCGAGCGCCACGAAGACGGTGTTCTTCTCGCCGCTGCGCAGGATCGCCATGTCCGGCACGAGCAGCACCGACGGTTGCAGTTCCGAGGTGACCTGCACCGTGGCGAACATGCCGGGCTTGAGGAAGTAGCCGGGATTGTGGAACTCCATCCGCACCCGCGCCGTGCGCGTCTTCTCGTCCACGTTCGGGTAGATATAGGTGACGCGCCCGCGAAACGCGCGGTCCGGCAGATACGAAAGCGTGACGGCCGCCTCCTGGCCGAGTTTGAGATACGGCAGGTCCTGTTCGTAAATCTGCGCATACACCCAGACCAGCCCCAGCTCGGCGATCCGGTAGATCTTCATGCCCGCGTCCACCATCTGCCCCTGCACCACCGCCTTCTCGACCACGAATCCATCCGCCGGCGCGTCGATCCGCAGCGTCTTGCGCGGCTGCCGGCTTTTCTCCAGGTCGGCAAGCTGCGCGTCGGAGATGTCCCAGTATTTCAACTTCTGCCGTGCCGTTTCCTTCAACGCCGCGAGGTCGCCGCCCGCCAGCGCCGGCGCATTCAGCGCCTGAAGGTATTCGACCTGCGCGCTGTAAAGGTCCGGCGAATAAATCTCGAACAACGGGTCGCCGCGATGCACCTGCTGGCCGGTCGTGTCCACATGGAGTTTCTCGATCCATCCCTTGAACTTGGTGGTCACCTCCACCAGCGCCGCTTCGTTGTAATCGATCGTGCCCACCGTGCGGATCGTCCGGCGCAACGGCCCGCGCCCGACGGCGGCGGTGCGGACGCCCATGTTCTGGATCGTCACGGGGTCCACCGCGATGGCGGGCGACCCGGCCGCAGCCGTGGCCGCGCCGGCCCCGCCCTGCTTGCGAACCGGGGTCAGTTTCATGCCACAGATCGGGCAGTTGCCGGGATGGTCCTGGATGACCTGCGGGTGCATGCCGCAGGTGAAGAGCTGCTTTTCAGCGGCCCCCGTGGCGGAGTCGCCGGTGGGCCGGTCCATGGCATGGAAATGCCAGACCACGCCGCCCCCGACGGCGGCCAGCAGAAGGATGACGATCAGCAGTTTTTTCATAAACAACTACGGCTTGGTTGGAGGCGGCGTTGAAACCGGTGCTTTCAGGATGGGCGCGCCCGCGGGCGCCACCCCGGCAATCATCAGCGACAAGTCCGCCAGCACGATTTCACGGCGCGTGCGTTCCTGAACCTCCTGGAGCTGGAAGTTCAACCATGCGCGCTGCGCATCCATCAGGTTGAAGAAATCAATCCGCCCCGACAGGTAACCCGCCCGGGCGATCTCCAGCGATTGCCGCGCCTTGGGAATGAGCTGGTTCTGGAGCAGCGCCAGGTTCCGCGTGGACTCGCGGTAATCATAGGCCCGCATCGCGAAATCCACCGTGACCCCGATCTGCTCCGCCGTGAGGCGTGCCTCGGCGGCGCGCTTGCCGGCCTGCGCCGCCGCAATCTGCGCCGCGATCTTGTCGCGCCAGATGGGCAGCGTCACGCTGCCTTGTGGCCAGTACAATGGAGGACTGTATCCCTCGGCCTGAAAGCCCGCGGAAAAGTCGGGCACCCGCGCCTTGCGCGCGAGCGCGACCGACGCCTCCGCCGTGCGCACGTCCGCCTCCATCGCCTTCAACCGCGGGTTGCGCGCAAACGCCGTCGTCAGGACGTCGTCCGCGTTCAGGTCCAGCGGCGTCGGGTAAAACCCCGCCGGCACGGGCGGGTCCGGCGGGTCCCGCGTCAATCCCAGCGCCGCCTTGAACTGCGCGAGCAGCGGGCGCCGCGAGTCCTCAAGGTTGGTGATCTCCGTCTGGAGCTGGTCCTGCTCGATTTGCGCGCGATAGACATCCTGCAACGTGACCTTGCCCACCGCGTTCTGCGCGCGCGCCGTCTTCTCCAGGTCGGCCAGCAGGGCGAGCGTCTCGCGGTTGATGCGGAGGCGCGCATCGAGGAAATGGAGATTGTAATAGGCGCGCTTCACAGCGAACGCCGCCTGCAACACCGCGGATTCAAACTGGAAGTATTTCGCCCGGCTTTCCGCGCTCGCCACGCGCGCCGCCGCCCCGAGCTTGCCCGGTCCGGGTATATCCTGCATCAAGCCCGGCATCAGCGAGGTCAGCACGTTTTGAATGTACGCCTGGAACGTCAGTTTCGGGTCGGGCAGCGACCGCGTCACAGTGATCCGCTCGACCGATGCCATCCAGTCGTCATACGCCGCCTCGATGGACGGCTGGTTGAACATGGCGAACTTCAGGAATGTATCCAGGCTGGAGGTCGTCTCCAGTTTCGGCAGCGGCGGGCGCGTCTCCTGTGGCCGGAAAACCTGGCCGACCGCCTGCGCATCCTGTCGCGCCGCGCGCTCCTCGGGCGTGGAGATGCCCTTGCAGCCCGCCAGCAACAAACCAGCCAGCAGCCACCCACCCCCACGGAAAAAATCCCTGGACCGTAAAGGTCTCATGGCCTGGCGTGGGGCACGCCGCAGCGGCAGCCCGCGTATAACCTGGCAGTGACCAGTTCCACGTACCGGTGCTGTTGTTCCGGCGTCAGGATCGATTTGACGCGGAAGAGATGTTGCACCGTTTCGCGTTCGGTCACCGCCTGCGCGGCCAGCATCTGCGCGAGCAACGCCTCCACCTTCGGCGTGATGGCATCGGCCCTCTCCAATTCCCGGCCGAGCGCCAGCCGCGCGTCGCACATCTGCTCGCAGCATTGGCTGCACTTGCCGCTGAAGTTCTTGTCGAGCGCCGCGAACCGCACCTGTTGCTCGGGCGTCAGGCGCAGCTCCCGCACGAGCCAGTCGCCTCCGCATGTTGGGCAGGGACGCATCCACAGCCCGGCGGACACGACGGCGCCAAGGCCGAGGATGATCAGGGCGAGAATCCAGTATTTCTTCATGGCTGGTCCAGGTAACCGGCGGTCAGCGACCCTGCCGGGAAATTATCGAGTTGGTTCAAACCGAGGGAGGCGAACATCTGCTGCCGGCCCGCGGCATCGGCGCGCTGTTGGGTGAAGACCCCGGTGATCGAGACCATGGCCAGGGCCGTGGCGCACGCAGCACCGAGCATCCACGCCGGGCGCAGCCATCCCTCCCGGATCGTGGTCGGGCGTTCCTGTTCGGCGGCGCGGATGCGATTCCAGACGCGCGCCTCGAAATTGGCGCGGGGTTCGGCCTCGGCGGTCCATCGTCCGAGCACGGCGTCGAGCCGCTGAAGCTGGTCGCATTCGGCGCGGCAGACCGCGCACTGTTCCAGATGCGCGGCGATCCGGCGGGCGCGCCAGGCGGACAGTTGGCCGGCGCGGAAGGCGCTGAGGCGGCGTTGGACTCGTTGACAATTCATGGTCAACCGGTACAACGCACCACGCCGTCAAAACCCTCGCGGAAACCTCCGCAAGCCGCCAAAAAGAAACGGGAGGCTGCTTGCGCAGCCTCCCGTTCCGGGAAGACCGTTGCCGGCTTAGAAGAAGCGGCTGACGCCCGCCGTCAGCATGATGTCGTTCAAGCCCGGGTTGGGGCTGGTCATGCCGGCATTGGACATGTGATGAATGCGGGCCTCGACGCTCAGCGCCCAGTCATCGGTGATGAAATACTGGCAGCCGACGCCGCCCTGGACAATGAACTCGAAGTGGCTCTGGCATTCGTAGATGTGCCAGTTGTTCTGGCTCAAGCCGAGACCCATCTCCACGAACGGCACGAACCGGGTGCCGGTGATGAAGTTGTGCTTGTACATCATTGCAATGCCTTCCGACTCGCCGCCGGTGCCCTTGAACGCGGTACCGAGGAGAGCCTCGAAGACGATCTCGCCGTTGCCCTTGAGGTAACCGCCGAGGACGTCATCGCCGATCAGGTCGGTGAAGACATAGCCGAAGCGGGGATTGGCGAACGCCATCTTGTAGTTGTGCTGGGTGCCGCCCACGCGGACGCTGGTGGCATAACCGCCCTGCATGCCGAGTTCCATGGAATCCTCGCGCAACGGGCCGCCCACTTCCTTCTCCCACACCCCGCGGGTCTCGGTCACGTAAATCGGGATCTGCTTCTGCAGTTCCTGAATCACCTGCACCTTGTCCGGCGCGGGCGGATTCGGCTCGTTCGAAATCAAGGGGGACTGCGCCATCGCCGCCAGGCCAAAGCACTGGAGCGCGGTTGCAAACACAATCATTCGCTTCATACGATTCAACATGATCTTCTGTCCTTTGATTGACAGCCCACCAGAGGCTGCCGTCGCCCTAAAAAAAGGTCGTCCCTTACTTTGAAACCCTTGAGGGTCAACGTCAACTTTTTTTTCGAGTTGCGCCGGGGATGATTCCGGTGGAGACTCTTGCGGGAACCCCTTGGGCTTTCCGCACTTGTGAAAAGCGTCGCGGTTATTGCTGCCATTCTCTTGTGGACCGGAGTTGCCGCTCCGGGAGCCCCCATTCGGCCGGATGTCGGTCCGGACACCGGTTCGCCGGCCGACAATTGGGTCTGCGACCAAAGCGCTCAACCCGACGTGGAACCCATGGACCCCAGCCGGTGGATTGGGCGGTTTGGCGGCATTGGCATCCAGATCGGCTTCAGCGGCGGCATGGTCAGCGTCGAGGAGACCATGAAAGACGGCCCCGCCGAAAGGGCCGGTGTCCGCAAAGGCGACCAGATCACCCGCATCAACGACGAGCCCGCCGGAGGATTGGCCGCCGATGCCGTCGTCCTCCGCCTGCGGGGCGAGCCCGGGTCGGCGCTGAAACTGACGGTCTTTCGCCCCGCCACGAGTGAAACGTGCGAATGCCGCTTCCAACGCGGCGCCGTCAAGGTGGAATCCGTCCGCGACGCGCAAACGCTCGCCGGCAGGGTCGGTTTCGCGCGGGTCATCTCGTTCAACCGATACACGGGAGAGGACCTGCGCACCGCCCTCGAGCCACTCGAACGCGCGGGCGCGCGCGCCTGGGTGCTCGACCTGCGGCACAACCGTGGCGGACTGCTCCGGGCCGTGCGCGACACGGCCAACCTGTTCCTGGAGCCGGCACAGTCGGTCTTCCTGTTCCAGCCGGCCGCGTCCGATACGCCCCAACAGTTCTTCGCCAGCCGGTACGGACCGCGCCTGGAGGGGCCGTTGTGCGTGCTGGTCAACATCAACACCGCTGGCGCGGCGGAGGCGCTTGCCGGCGCCCTGCGCTGGAACCGCCATGCCACGCTCATCGGCACCCGGACCGCCGGGCATTGCGCCGTCGTCCGCCTTGTTCCCGCGCCCGGGGGCAGGACCGTGCTGGTTCCGCACGGCGACATCGCGCCGCTGGACGGGAAGAAATTCGGCGGCGGGGAGGGATTGGTTCCCGACATCGAGCTGACCGCGGCGTCCGCCGAGGATACCGCCGTCTGGCGGCGTCTCCTGCCGGGTGCGAACGAGGCCGCCGACCTCTCCAACGACCGCCTTGTCCAACGCGCCGTGGCCGTCTGCATCGATCAACTCGACCGGCAGCGGCAGTGAAGCCTGTTCGGGACGCCCCGCCGGACCGCGTAAACGCGGAACTCCAAACGAGGGGCCGCATCGTCTTCCTCCTTCGCGGCGACTCCTTTCCCCATCCGTGAAATCCGTGCCATCCGTGGATGCCGCCTCTGCCTTTCCCCCTTACGTTTCACGTTTTACGCTCCACGGTCCCCGCAATCCCCGCTCGGAGTTCCGCGTTTACGCGGTCCCCGCCTCTCATCCGTCCCATGACCCTCTCTTCAAGAGAAAAAAGTAAATATAGCTTGACACTGTAAGCAATGTTCTCTATATTGGCCCCGTCCGACTTGAACACGCTGTTGTTGTCCTGTTGCATGCGAAAGGAGCCCCTCCCATGAACCGTCACGATAAAACCGCGCGCCTGCCCGAACCCCTCCAGCGCGGCGAGTACGCCACCACCATCCTCGACTGGCTCAACCGCGAGCCCCTCCGCCTCGAGGTCCTCCAGAAAGGGTCCCAGGGCCGGTCCCTCAGCGACCGGATCTCGACGATGTTGATGGGGGAGCTGATCCGGCTGATGGAGGAGACGGGGACGGCGGCGTCCACGCCGGAGGAGCGGTGGGAGCGGCTGGAGAAGGCGTTCGCGGTGCTGAACCGGATCCGGCAGGCGGAAACGCGGGCGGGACGGTTGACGCTGGACCGGATGAAGCTGGCGTTGAAGGCGATGGAGAAGGGAGCCCCGCTGACCAGGCGGGAGGAATGGCGGCCGGCGCTGGACTTGCTGATGGGGTATCATCAGGTCGAGGTGGCCCCCGAGGCCCGCTACAA
>CAZAAF010000170.1:8404-8721 GCA_964482575.1 uncultured Verrucomicrobiota bacterium
GCCGGCGCTGGACTTGCTGATGGAACAGAACGCGCGGTGCGGGATGGCGGCCCGGGCCGCCAGGATGCCGGTGGTGATCAACGAGCCTGCAAAAAGGGTGTTGTTACCGCCGATAAAGGGTGATGCAATCGCGAATCATCAAGCTGAATCAAGGCCAATCAAGGTAAATCAAGGTATGGAGCCCGGGGTGGCCGCGGAGGAGGCGAAGGGGCCCGGATAGGGAGGACGATGCTGCGCCCCGTTCGGAGTTCCGCCTTCAGGCGGTCCGGCTGGACGTAGCGCAGACTTCCAAGTCTGCTGTATCGCGGATTTCCAAT
>CAZAAF010000171.1:0-1836 GCA_964482575.1 uncultured Verrucomicrobiota bacterium
CCGCTCCTGACGCGAAGAGCGAGGTCACGGTTCGCGCAAGGGCCATCCGCTGGCAGATGGATTTTGCCGACCAGACGATGGACATTCGCGCCGCGATCAGCTTCCTCGCGGGCGAACCGAGCGTTGACCCGCAGCGCATCGGCATCATGGGCAGCAGCTACGGCGGCGGGCTGGTGACGTGGACCGCCGGCAACGACCCGCGTGTGAAATGCGTCGCCGCGCAGGTGCCCAGCATGGGCGGCGGGCGCGGCCCGGCGGCGGAGCGTCGCGCCTACGACCTCGCCACCAAGCAGGCGCGCGCCGAGACCGAGCCGGTGCCGTTCGAGACCGGCAAGATGGGAGGCAAGATGGCGCGCTACGAGCACATGCGGGTCAACCCGGTGAAGAGCATCGGCTGCAACGCCATCGAGGCCGCCGATAAGATCCGCGTGCCGATGATCATCATTGACGCCGAGAACGATGAGTTGATGGATCGCCACAAGAACGGCGAACGAGTGGCGGAGATTTTGAAAAAGCAGGGCGTGCCGGTGGCCTATCACGTTCTCAAAGGCATGACGCACTACGACGTTTACCGCGCCGGCTTCGAGGAAGCGACGCGGCTCGAATTGGAGTGGTTTACGAAGCACCTCAAGAAGAAAACACCGTGAACACACACAACCGACGACTGACCCGGCGCGAGTTTCTGAAAGAAGTCACCCGCACCACCACAGCGATCGCGGTGTCCGCCGGCATGGGCCCGGCGTTCGCGCCACTCCTGGCGCATGCAGGCGAGGCGGGCGCCCGGCGTGGCTCGCGGATTTCGTATTATTGCAACGGCGAAATCCACGTCAACGAGGTCGGCCAGCCGGAAGGAAAACCGCTGACCACGGGCCATTGGGATTTCAAACCGTCGTGGTCGAAGACCGGCAACCACCTCGTTTGCTTCCGCAGGCTCAAGGACGATCCCAACGTCATGAACTGGAAGAGCGCGATCTTTATCATCAACGCCGACGGCACGGGCCAGCACTTCCTCAGCGATGGCACGCACACGGATTTCAATCCGACGTGGACGCGCGACGGCCTCAACACGCCGATCTGGAACCGGAAGAACGAGAAGGGTCGCGGTTTCATTGTGATGCAAAGCAAGATCGGCGGCAAGGCCGGGGAAGAAGTTGCGATCACCGACGGGAGTTTTCACAATTGGGGGCACTCCTGCCTCACCGACGGCCGGATTCTCGTAGGTTCCGCTCACCCGACGCAGGGTTTTGGCCTGTTCTTGCTCACCCGTCAGGAAGGGCCCAAACCAGTTTACGAACGCGTCCAGTGCGAACTGACGCCGAAGGGCATGTTTCACCGGATGAGCGTTTCTCCCAGCGAGAAGAAAATCTGCTTCGAATTCATTTCCTACGAGCGACAGAAAAAAATCAAATCCGGAGAGCCCGGCCACACGCTTTACGTCGCGGACTTCGATGTGCGGGAACGCGCGATCACGAACCTCAAGCCGTTTGCCAACGAGGAAGGCAAACCGATCTGGTTTGCGTATGCGCGCTGGATGGACGGCGAATCGGCGGTGGTGTATCACTCCACTCAAACCGGCAAGGGCCAGCTATACGTTTATCGGTTGGACGATGGCTCGACCCGGCGCGTGTCCACCAACCCGAAAGCCGACTACCGGTATCCGCACGGCGAAGCTGCTCCGTGTTGAAGGCAGGGTCTGAATACCCGGCCAGGAGCTTCGCCGCCACCGCGGCTGCCGCGTCACCCTCTTCAAGTCCTGCCACGGTGGATCAGTGCCAATAAACCACGGCCTGTGACGTTATGGAAAGTGATCCCTGCACTCCGGGGAAAAGGACTTTT
>CAZAAF010000171.1:1871-5982 GCA_964482575.1 uncultured Verrucomicrobiota bacterium
ACCGTCGCGCTTTTGGGTCTCGCGGTTTTGGCGCGGGACAGTCCGCCCGGCGATCCGCCGCCGGGACCACCGCCGGATGGGTTTGGACGTCCTCCCGGTCCTCCCGGAGGCAATGAGGGTCCCGGCGGTTCGGGTGGACCACCGCCAGGCGGGCATACGTCGTACAAGCTGAGCGGAACCTTCACCGTGTCGGGCCGCACGGAAACCACCACGGGCCAGACCTACAAGTCCAGCACCACGGATGTCAGCGGCGTATATGTCCTCAACGGCGGCAATCTGACGCTCGTGACGCCGACGGTCCTCACAAGCGGCAACACCACGTCGCAGGAGAACAGCAGTTTCCACGGGCTCAACGCCGGCGTCCTCGCGGTCAAGGGCAGCCGTGTCACTGTCCGCGGCGGTGCAATCACCACCAGCGGCAGCGGCGCGAACGGTCTGTTTGCCACGGGCCTGGGCGCCTTCGCGTCCATGACCGGCGGCACGATCACCGCCACGGGCGACGGCGCGCATGGCGTGATGGCGACCGCGGGCGGTACGGTGGTGCTGACCAACGTCACCATTACCACCTCGCGTGCCCGCGCGGGCGCGGTGGCCACGGATCGCGGCAGCGGCACGATCCTGGTGGTTGGTGGTGCCATCACCACGCACGGCACCACCTCGCCGGGAATTTATTCCACGGGCAACATTACCGCGTCCGGCGCATCGTTCACCGCCACGGACTCGGAAGGCGCGGTGATCGAGGGCCGGAATTCCATCACGCTCGACAACTGCACGATGTCCGGCGCGGTGAAATGCGGCGTCATGATCTACCAGAGTTTCTCCGGCGACGCCGAGGGGCGTATGGGCACGTTCACCATGACCGGCGGGTCGCTGACGGCGGCGAAAGGCCCGCTGTTCTTCGTCAACAACACGCGCGGCGTCATCTCGGTCAAAGGCGCGAAACTCTCCGCGGCTTCGGGAACGCTCATCAACGCCGCCGCCGCGCGCTGGGGTCGTGCCGGGTCGAACGGCGGCCAGGTGGTTTTCACCGCCGATGGCGAGACGCTGTCCGGGGACATGGTTGCCGACACCATCAGTTCCATCCACGTCACGTTGAAAAACGGGTCGGCGCTGTCGGGCGCAATCCAGAACGGCGCGCTCACGCTCGATGCCTCCAGCCAATGGAACGTGACCGCCGATTCCACGCTGACGAGCCTGACCAGTGCCAATGGTCTCGCAAACATCCAGGGCAACGGCCACAAGGTGTCCTATGCCGCCAGCCTGTCGGCCAACCGCTGGCTCAACGGTCGGACCTGCCCGCTGGCCGGCGGCGGCCAGTTGATTCCGAAATAGTCCGCGCCCCGCGCGGACCTGGGAGAACGGGAGTCACCCGCCACCGCTGACAGGGCAGGGACTGTCGGCGGCGGGCGGGTGTCCGTTTTGTGACGGGTGGTGGAATCTCCTTGACCCGGTGGTTGCGCTGCGGCGCACACTCAAGGACTTCTATGAAACAGACACCAGCGATTCTCGCCGTCTTGCTGCCGGTGTTGTGGGTCGCCCAGACTCCCGTTCAAGCCCAGGACAAGGCGGTGCCGGGCGATGTGCGGGAGGTGCGCGTCGTCCGCACGGTGGAGCAGGAACCGCGCGCGGCCTTGCTCGGCGAACCGCATATCGCGCAGTGGAAACCCGGACACTACATCGTGGCCTACGAGGTGGGCATCCCGGGCAAGGGCGACATGGGAAGCATCGATGCCGTGGTTTCCACCAACGACGGCCGGTCGTGGAGCATCCCGGGCACCATCTTCAACCACACCGAGCGGCACGGAAATCAGCAGTTCGCCTACGCCAACCCCGTGCTCTATCACCAGCCGGGACAGGACGTGGTCTGGTGCTTCGCCATGCGCTGCCCGCTCCACTTCAGCGACAGCGAGGACTCGCATCTCGCCGCCGCCTATAGTGGCGATGGCGGACGTTCCTGGAATCCCGTGGAACTGACCATGAACTACCACGGCCCCATGGTCATCCTGGGCGACATCCAGCGCATCATCGAGGACGGCCGGCCCGTCTATGTCCTGCCCTCGCATGGCAACACGCGGCAGCACGATCCCCATGGCACGCGCGAGCATTTCGTCCTGCGCAGCACGAGCCTGCTGGAGTGGAGCCTCGGCGGTTACGTCCCGCAGCCGGAACCGACCCGGGTTTTCTTGCACGAAGGCATGCTGACGGTGACCGGCGAGTCCGGCGCTTTGAAGATGGTCATGCGCACGTCCCAAATGGACAAGCCCGGTGAAGCTCTGGAGCCGCCGCGTGCCTGGTCCACCACCAGCGCCGATGGTGGCAGGCATTGGAGCGTGGCGCAGGAGGAACCCGCCCTTTGGAATACGGTGGCCAAGGCGTGGTTCGGACAGTCGCGCACCGGTGCGCAACTCTATGTTTACAACACTGGCGCTGCGTGGAGTCGGATGGCCCTGGGATACAAGGTGAAGCCCGCCGGCGGCGAATGGAGCGCGGAGCGCCCGTTCTTCGACACCGGCATCCACAATTCCTATCCCACGTTGCTCGAAATTTCCCCCGGCGAATTCTGTGCCGTCTGGGACAGCGGCGATGCCCGACGCCAGCGCAGTGCCATCCGTTTCGGGAAGTTCACCCCCAAACCCTGATCCTCACCCCGGTTGTTGGATGCCTTCATCATGAAACTCCAAAGAAGAACAATGCTCGGTCTGATCATTGCCCTTGTGGCCTGTGGATTTACGCCCTTTTCCGGTGCCGCGGACACCGGCCCGAAACACGTGCGGTTGCTTGCCATCGGCAACAGTTTCTCGAACAACGCCACCCATTATCTGACGAACATCGTGGAGGCGGCGGGCGATAAAATGACCTTCCGCACCATCAGCATCGGCGGCTGCCCGTTGGAACGGCATTGGAAGAACAGTGTCGCGTACGAGCAGGGTTCGACCAACGCGCTCGCCCGCGCCTGGAGCCTGCTGGACGCCGAATCGTGGGACTACATCACCCTCCAGCAGTACAGCATGCTCAGTTTCAAGCCGGAGACCTACCGGCCCTTCGCCAAAAACCTCCGCGACTACATCCGGCAGCGGTGCCTGAAGTCCGAGATTCTCATTCACGAGACCTGGGCTTACCGCAGCGATGACCCGATCTACAAAAAAGGATTCACGCAACAGGACATGTACTGGAAGGTGCGGAAAGCCTACGAGTCCATTGCCACCGAACTCGGTTGCCGCCTCCTGCCCGTCGGTGACGCCTTTGAGAACGCGCGCCGCGACCCCGACTGGAGGGACGTGGCATTGGATGCCCAGTTCAATCCCAAGACCGCGACCCCGCCCGGACTGCCTCACGAGACGCACTCGCTCCATCGCGGTTACACCTGGACGGCGGCGAAGAAACTGAAATTCGACGGCCACCATGCCAACACCGCCGGTGAGTATCTCGGTGCGGCCGTCTGGTACGAGTGCATGTACGGCCACAGCGTCGTCGGCAACACCTTCGTGCCGCCGGGATTGAAGGCCGGGGACGTGGCCATTCTCCAGAGGATCGCCCACCAGACGGTGAGTGAAGGACTGAAGCCGGCGGAATAGTCCCCGCGGAGACGGATTCTTCGACCGGATTCTCGGCCGGCTGCATTCCTCGAGAACAGCGGATGCATCATGTCGGCGGGGAGATCCGTGTTTTGGAAAAACAAAACGCCCAGTGAGGTTTACCGCGGTTCGCGCGGTCACGCCCCACCGGGCGACATTGTTGGAAAACAGCTTGTGCTGTTTCCGCTTCAGCTACAGTTGATCAATGCCGGCGGTTTACTCCAGCCGCTTGATCGTGATATTCCGGAACTCGACGGGGTCGTTGTGGCCGGCGAACCCGAAATGGCCCGAGGTGCGGTCCTTGCCCGGATGCGCCTTGTTGGCCATGAATTCGGTTACCTTGCTGAGGTCGCAGTTGAGCACGAGGGTCCCGTTCAACTCGACGCGGATGGTCGAGCCCTTGACGGTGATTTCCTCATAGTTCCACTCGCCGACCGGGCGCTGGTAGCCGCGTTGGACCGGCACCATCCCGTAGGCCGAGCCGCAGAACTGCCGCGGATCAAGCTTGGCATATTTCGGCGCGGTGTCGTCGAGGG
>CAZAAF010000171.1:5992-8688 GCA_964482575.1 uncultured Verrucomicrobiota bacterium
GCAGCTCGCACATGCCGACATAGGCCGTGTCGCCCTGGCCGGGATAGCGGATGGCGAGACCGTTGTTGCCGCCGGGCGGCACCTTGAACTCCAGCTTCGCCGAGAAGTCGCTGAACTCTTCCTTCGTGTAAATGGTGCCGCCCTTCTTCAACTGCCAGCAGATCGCGCCGTCCTTGACCTGGCAGCAATCGAGCGGGCCGGCCCAGCCGTCGAGGTCCTTGCCGTTGAAGACGGACTTGAACCCATCCTTGTCCCGTTCGCACAGGCGCTTGTTCGCCTCGTCGATGGGGATCTCGCGGACGAAGACGTTGCGCCAGCGGATTTCGCCGCCGTGGGTCTGGAGCTGGATCGGGCCCACCTGCGGAATCGGGAGCTGGCGTTTCTTGTCGTAGTAGTTCTCCAGGATCGCGCCGTCCACGACGAGCTTGTCGTTGAGCCAGACCCAGGTGCGCGCGCCGCACTGGATGACGCGGACGTGGTTCCACTCGCCGAACGGTTTGTCGGCCAGCACGAGCGGGTCCTTGCCGGGCGCGCCGGGCGAATTGTTCCAGAGGCCGCCGCTGCCCTTGTCGGCGCCGATCTTCCACTTGCCGCCCTTTTCGGTAGTGTCCCAGATTTGTACCTGCGGGCAGCCCTTGAGATAGATGCCGCTGTCCGCAAGCGGCACGGTCTTGTAATCCAGGATCAACTCGTAATCGCCGAAATACTTGTCGCTGGTCGCGTAAAGGCCGTGGCCGTCGTTGACCAGTTCGCCATTCTCGACGCGCCAGTGTTTGTTGATGTCCTCGAGGCTGGCATCGTGCTTCTTCTTGAACTCCTCCGGCGTCATCGTCTGGTACTTCCTCGGGTCCTCCGTGGACGCGCCCCACCAGCCGGCAAGGTCCTTGCCATTGAACAGCGCGGTGAATCCCGGCGGCGGCTCGTTCAAGGCCGTGGCGCGGGGGCCGGTGTTGGCGCAGGAAACAACCAGTGCGGCGGCGGCGATATTGCAGGCGATCAGTGTGAGATGCGTGATGCGTTTCATGATGGCGTTTGGATGAGTTACTTGAGTTCTTTGACGAAAACGTTGCGGAACTGCATAAGGCTGGAGGCGGGGGCGTATTCGTTCTTCTTAACGTCAAACCCGCCGTGATGTTGCAGACCGATGCGTCCCTTCTCGGGCACACCGGGGAGCTGGACATTGTCGATGACGGTCTGGCCGTTGAGGACCACCGTGAGCCGGTCGCCCTTCATCGTGATCTCGAACGTGTTCCATTCGCCAACCGGTTTGTCGGCGTGGACCTTCGGCACGCAGCCGGCGCGGACTTCCGGCGGCATCTTCTTGTCCATGCGATAGCCATAGACTTCGCCTGACCCGCAGGGCCAGCACCAGATGTTGATCTGCGACTTCGACGAGCCGCGCACATAGATGCCGCTGTCGGCGTTGGGGCGGGGCGTGAGGATCGGCTTGCCGTCCGGGCCGAGCTTGTGGTCGCCGTTCGGCAGGATTTCCGGCATCGGGTAAAGACCGTGCAACTCCTTGATCTTCCAGTCGATCTTCAGCGTGAAATCGCCGAATTCCTTCTCGGTCCAGAGGTCCTTCTTCTTGGCCTCGCTGCGCGCGTCGTAATCAATGACGCCGTCGAGCACCTTCCAGTGGCCGTTGTCGCCCTCGGGGATGGTCCATTGGGAGAGGTCCCTGCCGTTGAAGAGCGAGACGAATCCCGGGGGTGCATCGGCCGCGAACGCGGCGGTGGTGATGAAGACGATGGACGCGATGGAACAAACGAAGGCCGGGAAACGGGTTGCGGGTTTCATGATGCGGATTCTACGCACCGCCCGCACGGGTGCAATAGCCGGAAAAACGTCCTACCTTGGTAGCACGCCGCCGGTCAACGGGGACGGTTTTCGGATGGAACGAAGACGGTGGTGGCGTCGCACAGCCCGGCGAGCATGCAATCACGGCATCGGGGACGCTGCGCCTTGCAGACAAGGCGGCCATGACGGATGAGGTTGACGTGCAACGACAACCCGCGGCCCTTCGGGAACAGGGTTGCCATCGTCTCCTGGGTTTGCTCGGCGGAGGCGAAGTTGGAGACGATGCCGAGCTTCCGGCACAGGCGGTGGATGTGCGTGTCCACCGGGAACACATCGCGCCCCATGCCGAAGAGCAGGGTGCACGCCGCCGTCTTGGGACCGACACCCGGCAGCGACATCAGGTACTCCATCGCAGCGGCGTGGTTCATGCGCGCAAGATGTTTCAGGCTGGGCCGGCCGCGCTCCTCCTGCAGACGGCGGAGGATGGCTTGGATGCGCGGCGCCTTGGTGTTCGCAAGGCCGGCGGACCGGATGGTCGCCACAATATCGGCCGTCGGCGCGGCGAGCACCTCCTGCCATCGCGGATAACGCTTCCGCAGCGCGGCGAACGCACGGCTGGAGTTCTTGTCCGTGGTGTTTTGCGAGAGGATCGTCTCGACAAGCGCGTCGAGCAGCGTGCGCGCCGGCGCGACCTTCGGCACGCCGTATTCCTTTCGCAGAATCGCCTCGATGCGGCGGACTAAGGCCTTGAGTGGGGCGTGGGCGGAACGGTCGGGTTTCATGTTGGGGCTCCCGGATGTTTACCCGTTTTGGTTTCTTTCGCACGATCTCTTTTTGCCGCCGCCCATCAAAAACGGTGCTGACAATCACCCTGCGATGGCCTTTTAATAAACATATGG
>CAZAAF010000172.1:0-8684 GCA_964482575.1 uncultured Verrucomicrobiota bacterium
CCGGAGACGGTTGATTTGGGCTACATCGCTGACCGGCTAGAAGCGACTGAGCAGTCCTTCCAGCCGGTCCACTTCGCGAAAGACGGCGGCCGATGCCTGCCGCGCGTAGGTCTCCTCCTGTCCCGCGACGACCACCTCAAAAAGGGTCGTCATCGCCTCGTGGGCGAAACGGTGCAGCGGAGGGACCGGTGTCATCAAGACTTCGACCGCAACGCCTGGCCACAACTGCCGATGCCGCCGAGAAGCGCCAGCAACGCGCTGTAGCGATGGATATCCACCAGCGCTTCCTGTCCATGGGTGCCAAACCACGGTTGCATCATCACCACCGCGGACAGCAC
This sequence comes from uncultured Verrucomicrobiota bacterium, assembly GCA_964482575.1. GTDB lineage: Bacteria > Verrucomicrobiota > Verrucomicrobiia > CAIQCK01 > CAIQCK01 > CAIQCK01. Next base: position 339 of record CAZAAF010000172.1, read on the forward strand.
GGCGCCCAAGCCGCCGAGCACCAGGATCCAGAACAGGCACTTGCAGCCGCCTTCAGCCTCGGCGCGCAACACGGCCAGCAGCGCCAGGCTGCCGGCGAACCCGCCGCCGCAGCCGGTGTGGCAGATCAGGATGTAGCCGCTCAACGGGTGGCCGAACAGCGCCGCATAGAGTCCGGTCAACGCCAGCAACGCCAGGCTCAGCCCCACCGCCAGGGCGAGGAGCTTGTCGATCAGCGGAAACCGCACCGGGGTCTTCTTGGACGTCCCGCAGCAGCACGTGCCGCCGCTCTTCGCGGCGACGACGCCGGCAATCACGGAGATTACAGTTAGAATCTTGAACATGGCGTTGTCAGTCCTTCCTTCCGAAATAACGGGCGAGCTTCTGCAATCCGCCCAGCACACCCACGCCCAGCATGGCGGCCATCAAGCCACAGCAGCCCCACAGCACCATCTTAAACAACGGGCGCATTGTGAACGAGAAGCCGAACAGTTGATGATAGGTGCCGTCGAGTTTCGCCGTATCCACCATTGTCTTGACCGCCACGGTCTTCGTCAGCAGCGGGCCGCCGGCCACGACGCGGCCGAACAACATCGCCGCATCCGTGGAATGGCAGTCCGTGCATGCCTTGGCGCCGAGCGAGGTCACCTTGGAACGGACATTGTGTCCGACCGGCCAGAAGACCGGCTCGGCCGCGGGATCGTTGGAGGTCATGAGCTTGCCGTCCTTGCCGAGCGCGAACAGATAACCGCGTCCGACATAGACGAACTCGGCCGATTTGTCCGCCGCCGCCAGGGCCTTCAACATCAGCCCCAGTTGTTCCTCGGTGAATGTCTGCTGTGTGCCGGCGGTCTCCACGACCGCACGCACGGCGAAGTCCGGCACCATCGGCTGGAACTTCTCGTTCACCATCCGGCCCCAGACCGAAGCCGCCCGATTCTCCGTCGAATCGGACGTTGTCAGGCTGCCGTCATCGCTGCGCGTGTAGATCTTCTTGCCGCGCGCCAGCGCCGGGGTGCCCGTCGCGGGATCGTCCGGAGCAAGCGCCTGCAGCACGTCGAGTAACCGTTTCTCGACTTCGGCTTCCAGTTGCGCCGCGGCCGCGTCAAAGTCCGGCACGAGCGGGGCGAGCTTGCCTTCCTTGCAGAGCACGAAGCCGGACGGCGCATTCGCCGGGGCCGTGAACTTCGCCTGGAGATCCACGTCGCCGTCCGTGTTGACGCGGAACAGCTTGCCCGAGGCCACGAAGACCGGTTCGCCAAGCTCGTCTCCGAGCTGGGCAATGGCCTTCAGGACGCTGCCAATCTGCTGGCCGGCGTCGAGAATGCCCTTGGCGGATTTCGTCAACTCGTCGGGCCGCATCGGCGTGAGCTTGCCGGCGGCGCGACGCGCCCAGAACGCGGGCCACATCACGCGATTCGGCGCGATCTTGCCATCGCTGCCCTTGACGAAGACCGGCTCCTGGATGTACGGCGCGTCAGTGAACCAGAGCGCCCGGCCATGAATGCCGAGGCGGTTCGCCCGCGACACACGCATGTCGGTCAGTGTGGCCGTGGGCATCTGGCCCGAATGACAGGTCGTGCAGGAGAGCTTCTCGAAGTGCAGCGGCGGGATGCCCCCGTGCTTCGGATGCGGCGCGCCGAGGCGTCCGCCACCTTTGGACGGTTCCTCGATATGGCAGCCGCGGCAACTGAAGCCGGCGATCTCCTCGCACTTGCGCTCCGCCGCTTCGCTCTCGTAACCACGGGTGATCATGTGGTTGAGACCGTTGCGATGGCAGTCCACGCACTGGAACCCGGCCCGCGAGTGAACGTCCTGATCCACCTCGTGCTTGTCTGCGTGCATGGGCGACGCGGAGTGGCAGTTCAGGCAGTTCTTGTCGGCGGGCTTCTGGATTTGGAAGACCATCCGGTTCTTGGCGTCGAACTGCGCCGTGGAGTACTTCACGTACGGCGGCACCGCATATTCCTTGTCGTCCGGGTTTGGCCCGTCGTTCATCGTCCACGTGGGCTTCACGCGCAAGGCCATGCCGCCGACTTCCCCGAGGCCCGACGCCGCGGTCGCAGCCCACGCGAAGTTCTCGCGGCCGATCTGCCGCGCCCACTCGCTGTGGTCCTGCGCATGGGACCCGTTGTGGCAGGCCAGACAGTTCACTTCCAGCTTGCCGGAGACGGTCCAGCGCGACTGCGGATCCTTGGGGCAGAAACAATCCGCCGGCTCGCCGGTGTCACCGCCAGGCATGTGCCGGGCGAATTGCTTGGTGAAGTCCCATCCGGTCATGCCCACCGCCGACGGATTCCATGTGCCGGTCCAGCCGCGATACGACAGCGGCAGTTGCGTGCCGGTGAGTCCATCCACCAGGACCCACGGCTCGCCCGCCCGGCCGGCGGGAACCTTGCCGGAGGAGGAGTTGAAGTGCCAGCCGGCCGCGATTTTATCGTAATCGTGGCACATCCCGCAGGTCTTGCTTGCGGAGAACGGCTTGGCGCTCGACATCGAAGGCACAATGCCCTCGCCGTCGGGATCGTTGAGCGGAAGGCGATGGACCGGCGCCGTGCGACCGCCGTCCCAAGGCTCGTCCGCGAAACCACGCGGGACGCCGAGCAGGCCGACCGCGCCAATCGTCAGGAGAACAATGGAAACGCGCATGATTATACCTTGAACTCTTCGGCCTTGAACTGGAGCGTACGACCGGCGGCAACGGCTTCGTTGGCCTTGATGACCGCCACGGCAGTTTCGTAAGCGACTTCGCCGGGGCAATTGAGCTTCGCCCGGCCGCGGACGGCGTCAAAGAAGTTCTCAAGATGCGGCTGGTGAGCCGGTTTGAGCAACTCGATCGGCAACGGCCACTTGCCGGCCTCGGCCGTGACGCGCACGTCCACCGCGACATTCCGGGTGGTGGTGGGCTTGATCGCCTCCTTGACCGGCTTAAGCCAGCCTTTCTTGGCGTATTCGTCCCACGACGGCGCATGCGCCTCGCGCTCGACGGTATCACCGCGGGCCGCGACCTCGGAGATGGTCAGCGCGCCGTTGACGCCCATGAACTGCTCATAGAAACCGCCGCGCTTGGTGGTGGTGAGCACCTGGTAATAGGCGCGGTTGATGCCCTCGGGCGTGTGGAATTCATAAATGGTCATGACGTTGTCATACCACTCGCGGCCCTTGTAGTAATCCGCGCCGCCCATCGCGACGATGGCCGACGGATTGCAGCCCCAGATCCAACTGAAGAGGTCAATCTGGTGCGAACCGAGGTCCACGATCGGGCCGCCACCGTACTTCTTGTACCAGCGCCAGTTGCGGAACTGCTCCATCGAGACGTAGCCGTACTTGTCGAGTTTGGCCTGCTCGATGGCGTATTTCTTCGGCCAGCCGAGCGAGTCGGCGACCGAGCGGTTCCACTGCGCGTAGGCGTGGGTGACGCGGCCGAGGAGGTTGGCCTCGCGGATGAGGCGGTCGATCGCATGGATATAGCGTGGATTGCTGCGGCGCTGGTGACCGATCTGGAGCAGCTTGCCGGTCTTGCGCTGCGTCATCACCATGCTGCGGGCCTTCTCCAGCGAGTTGGACATCTCCTTCTCGCAGTACACGTGCTTGCCGGCTTCCATGCAGGCGTTGGCGATTTCCGCGTGCATCCAGTCGGGGGTGGCGACGATCACCGCGTCGAGATCCTTCTCCTGCGCGAGCAGCTCGCGGTAATCCTCGTAGGTCTTCACGTCATGGCCGGTCTTCCGCAGGCGGCCACCGACCAGCTTCTGGTGGTATTCCCAGATGTCGCAGACGGCCTTGAATCGCACCCCGGGAATTCCGCTGGCGGCTTCGATCAGGACCTGGCCCTGCGCGCCGAGGCCGATGACGCCCACATTCAGGTCGTCAATCCCCTTCGGCCCCGCCAGATTCGGCTTGGCCGGCTGGGCGACGGCTTGCGCCAGCGCGTTGCCCGACAACGCCAGGCTTGCGCCGGCCACCGCGGCCGACTGCAAGAACGTCCGGCGATCCAATTTTCCATCCACGTTTTTCTTTTCGTAGCTGCTCATAGAAACTCCCGCTGCGTTCGTCTCGTTATTTCTTTACCGACTGAAACTTTTCCAAAAATTTCCCGGCCCGGGCACGCGTTGCTCCGTCCTGTGTCAACTCCAGGCATTTTTTCAATGCTGCAACCGCTTCGTTATGCTGCTTTCTTTCGATGGACACAACTATTTTCAGATACGCGTTGCCCGCCTCGGCTTTGATCGGGCTCTCGGCGAGCAACGGCTCGATGACCTTCAGGGCGGCGGCGTTCTGGGTGTTCCCCAGCGCGCCCAGCACGATTTTCTTCTCGTCCGGTTCCTGTGCCGCCGGCAACACGGCCTTCAGATGCTTCAACGTCTCGCCTTCCGCCCGCCGTCCGCCCAGGGCGGCGATCCGCGTGTAACCCCGCAGGGCCAGCACCCGGTGCGTCTTGTTCGACGAGGACTTGATGACCCCGAGCAGGTCCGGCAACACCGCCGGATCGTCCGCCGCCGCCATCGCCCGCACCGCCGCATCACGCGCTTTCTCGTCCTTGTCCTTCACTGCGGTCCGGAGCATTGCAAACGCCCCCGGCCCGCCCACCTGGCCGGCGATGCTCAGGAACGTCAAGTGCGCCTCGCCCTGGGTCCGGTTGACCGCGGCGAGCAGGACGGCTTCGACGCTTCTCTGGTTGTACATCCGCCGGGCGGCGGCCACCAACGCGTCCTGCGCGTCGGTGTTGCCGGGGGTCTTTTCCACCAGCGCCACCAGCCCCGCCAGATTATCTTCATCGGTTGTCACTCCCAACGCCTTGAATGCCTCGCGGCTCACGGCACTGTCCTTGTCCGCCGCCGCCTGCTGCAGGGCCGGCACCGCCACCACCACGCGTCGGGCGCCGAGCGTCTGGATTAGCAAAACCTTGTCGTTCCCACGGGCGGTTTCCATCTTTTTCAGCAGCGCCCGGTCAATCTCCGCGCCAGCGAGGTTTTTTAGACTCTCCGTCGCCGCCGCGGCGACATCGCCAGAGGTGGCCGCTGCCTTCAACAGCGCATCGAGGTTCGATTCGTTGCCGAGCTTGCCCAGCGCGGTGATGGCCGCCACGCGCACCGGTTCGTTGTCGCTCGTGACCAGCGCGGCAATCGCCGGCGCCGCTGCGCGATCCCCACGGTCCATCAACGCCAGCACCAGATTGACCTGCAATTCAGGGGACAGCCCTGCGAGTTTGCCGGCGAACGCCTTCGTTGCGTTCACATCGGGGAAGTCCGGCAGGTAGCGGATGGCGGCTTTCCGGACGGCGGGCATCCGGTCGCCCAGCGCCTCCAGCATGACCGGCAGCGCCTTGGATTTTTCAGCACGCACGAGTCCGCGCAGGCCGGCGATGCGCGAGGCCGGCGTGTTCACCATCGTGTAAAGCCATCGGTAATAGTTGGCTGCCTCGAGCGTCTGCTTTTGCGCGAGAATTGTGTCAGCGCACATGGCCACCGCGTCGGCGCGCCGGTCGGTGAGCGCCACCGCGACCTTGGCTTCCGCCAGGATGCCCGCGCATTGGGTGCCGCCCATGTGTCCGAGCGCCATGATAGCCGCGCTGGCGAGTTGTGCATCGGCATCCACCACGAGCTTGGCCAGGGCCGGAATCGCCTTCGTTTCGCGGCGTTCGCCGAGGCTGTTGACCACGCCGGCCTTGAGCTTGCCGCTCACCTTGTCCAGCGCCGCCAGCAACGCCTCGCCCGCCGCCGGAGAGGCGGAGTTTTGCAGGGCATAGCGCGCCACGTACGAAAGCTTCTCGTCCGTCAGCAGTGCCGCCAGCGCCGGCACGCATTTCCCGGAACCGATCTGCCGCAGGGTTTTGCAGATGAATTCCTTCGCAAACAGCGGCGTTTCGCCCTTCTTGAGGACGGCCAGCAGCTTCGTCTCAATGGCCTCAAGCTGGTCGGGGCTCGCTTTGATGATTTCGTTCTGGATGACGTAAATCGCGGCGTGGCTCGTATCGAAGTCCACCTTGCCGAGGTCGGCATAGGGGTTGGCGGCGGGTTTGGAATCGGCCGCCAGGGCCGCGGTCCACAGCGCCGGCAGGATCATCGTGAGGGCCATCATTTTTTGGACTGTCATGGGATTCTCCAGGTTGAAAGTTATTGGTTTCGTCTAGAGCACCCATGGCTCGCGATAAGCGCGCCCCAGCAACGCCGACGCTCCCGGGTCGTCGAGGATTTCCTCGGTGGCCGGGTTGAACCGGATTTTGCGGCCCGTCATCAATGCAATCTGGCCCAGATGGCCGATGCTGGCGGACCGATGTGCTACTTCCGCCGGCGTGATCGTCATGCGGCGTGTCCGCACGCAATCGAGGAAATTCTGGTGATGGTCCCGGCTCTTGTAGAGGTGGACTTCATTCGCGCCGATCCTGTCGCGGAGGAGCGACTTCGGCTCGGCGTCAAGGCCGCTGCGGTCCACCCAGATCCAGCCACGGTCGCCGATCCAGCGCGCGCCCATGCCCTTCGGTTGCTGGCTGGCGTTGGCCACGATCATCTTCGCGCCGTTTTCGAATGTCGCGGTGAACTTGTAGGACGTCGGCGCGTCATAGATGCCGTCGGGTGGCAGTTCGCAGCCGTTGCTTTCGATCAGCACCGGGCCGGTCTCCTGCGTGCCGAGGCCCCATTGTGCGATGTCGGCATGATGACCGATCCAGTCCATCATCTGGCCGCCGCCCCAGTCGAGCACCCAGCGCCAGTCCCAGTGGCAGACGCCCTGGTACGGCCGGTACGGCGCCGGACCGACCCAGAAATCCCAGTCCATGTCCTGCGGCACCGGCTGGATCGGCTTGATCTCGCCGGGCTTGCCGTCGGGCAGGCCGACCTCGACCGTGTGAATGTTGCCGACGCGGCCGTTGCGGACCAGTTCGGCGGCGAGGTGGAAATTCTCCTGCGACCGCTGCCAGCTTCCCGTTTGCCAGACGCGGCCGAACTGTTTGCAGGTGTTGGCGAGCGCGCGGCCTTCGTGGAGATCGTGCGTGATCGGCTTCTCGCCGTACATGTCAATGCCCGCCCGCAACGCCGCGATGGCCACGAGCGCGTGCCAGTGGTCGGGCGTGGCCATGCTGATGGTGTCGAGGTCGCCACGGGCGATCACCTCGCGGTAATCGTGGTAGGTCTTGCAATCGTTGTTGCCGTACCTGTCGTCCACCGCCTTCTTGGCGCGCTGGAGGTGGCCGGCATCCAGGTCGCAGACCGCGACGAACTGGACTTCCGGTTTGTTGAGGAAGGAGCGCATGTTGCCGCTGCCCATGCCGCCGAGGCCGATGCCGGCCATGACGATCCGGTTGCTGGGTGCACCGGCGCCGAAGACCGTGGAGGGAACGATGTTGGGGAAAGCCAGCGCCGAACCGGCCAGGGCCGTCCCCTTGAGGAAACCGCGTCGCGAGACTCCATTAGAATTCATAGTTGTCTCCACTGCTTCAGCCATCCCGGGCGGGGCCGCCATGTCGGTCCATGGTGCGCCGGCGCGTCGCCGCGCGAGACAAGCAACGTTGCTTCCTAGCGGAAGCGTCCCTGTCTCACAATGCTAAAAGAGTGCGCCAAAAGTAGCAGTCGCCCGCCGGAAGACGCATTTCTTCGGTCGGAAATGGCGGTTTTTCCGGTCTTCTTCCCCGTCCGCCGGCCGGTCACCGCGGCGTGATCTTCATGGTGATCGTCGCAGAGGTCACCGGCGCGGACAGGTTCACCCCGATGCGCGTTGGCTGCACCGGCGCGTCCTCGTGAATCTCCTCCGCCTCGATCTTCACCTCGCCGTTCCCGGCGTTGATCTGCACGCGCAGGGATTCCCTGCCGTCGCTGACGGCGATGCGGCCGTCGGCGTCCCGCTGCCATTTGCCCTTGGTGATCAAGGCCGTGCCGAAACTCTGCGGGCTGGCGAATTCCACATGGTCGCTCACGGTCAGCGACCCGTCGCCTTCGCGCCCATAGACAAACGTCCGTTCCAGCTTCTTCAACTCCGGGCAGGGATATGCCGAGGCGATGTCGAGCACGAGTGTGTCGGCGGCGTCGGTGAACTCCTTGCGCAGGACCTTCGCTTGCGCGTCGCGGCCTTCACGTTGGAGTTTGCCCGCCACGACCGGCACGGCGTGGCCGAAGGAATTGAGCAGTTTGCTGTCGTAACGGCGGGCGCTGAACGTTCGCGCCGTGTAGGTCTCCGCGCCGGGGTCGAGCAACAGCGGGACATTGCCGATCACCACCACATAGCTGCCGACATCATTATGATTGTGATGCTCGGCGTTGTGGCCGCCCTTGAGCGCCACGCCCATGCGGCAGGCCGAGCCGCGCGCAGGCCGGCTGATGAGAATGCCCATGTCGGCGAACCACGAGCGAATG